>DIFH01000008.1 GCA_002427615.1 Paludibacter sp. UBA5753 | reverse complement strand
AATTTGAATAAAGGTAACTACTCAGCGCCCTAAAAAATTTGATAATAATCAGCCATTTAGTTGATTGTAATGTATTTAAACTCTTTGCCCCGACGGGGCTATATATGAATAACCCCCAGTAAGCGAAGCGCAACTGGGGGAAAATGAAACAATCCCCATCCTTTTGATTTTCAGTTCGACAAAGTCGAACTGAAAATCAAAAGGATATAAAAATAAAGGGTGCAGGGTAGTTACTTTAAACATCAAACACCTTTTGTGCCAAATTAAAATATTAAAAATGAAAACAGCTAAAGAATTACAAATAGAACTCGATGGGAAGCCGGTATCGCTTTACACCTTGTTTAACAAAAACGGCATGTCGGTGGATATTACCAACTATGGCGCTAAAATAGTTCGCCTGTATGCTCCCGATAAAAACGGCCGGTTCGACGATGTGGTGCTCGGTTTCGATACATTTGAAGAAATGATTGAAAAAGAGATATACTTCGGCGCTGTTTGCGGACGCTTTGCCAACCGTATCAAGGATGGTAAATTCAGCATCGACGGTGTGGAATATACCTTGCCGATCAACAACGGTACCAACTCCCTTCACGGCGGAGTTCATGGATTCAATGAAAAAGTGTGGACTGTGAAATCAGCTTCGGAAACAGAATTGGTGTTGGAACTTTTCTCTCCCGATGGCGATGAAGGTTATCCCGGCAACCTGACGGTTACGGTTACTTACAGCCTGACCGACGATAACGAAGTGAAAATACATTACGAAGCCACAACCGATAAAGCAACCGTCATTGGATTGACCAATCACTCGTACTTCAACCTGAAAGGCGCCGGAAACGGAACCATCAAAAATCATGTGTTGCAAATCAATGCCGATTTTTATACCGTTTTGGATGAATCGTTTGCTCTCACCGGTGAAATCCGCCCTGTAGTTGGAACTCCGTTCGACTTTCGTCAACCGACAGTTGTCGGCGAACGCATCGACGACGAAGTGTATGCGCCAGGTTGGGGAATCGACAATAACTGGTGCCTACGCAAAGAGCAAGCAGGCGATTGTGTATTGGCCGGAATGGTTTACGAACCGGTAAGCGGACGTAAAATGGAAGTGTTGACCACACAACCGGGCATGCAGGTTTATACTGGAAACTGGATTGATAAAGTTGCCGGAAAGGGTGGTAAAATCTACGATCGCCAGGATGCTATTTGCCTCGAAACACAAGGTTTCCCAAACTCGCCAAACATTCCTTTCTTCCCCAGTCCTGTGTTGCGTCCGGGTCAGAAATACGACGAATGGTGCGTGTATAAATTTTCGGCGGAATAAATGTTATAGCGTTCCGTTAAAAAAACAAAAGCGAAGCAGTTAATGACCTGTTCCGCTTTTGTTTTTTTATCGGATTCAACTATTCCTGTACTCTTTGCACCGAATTCACTTCTTTGATTTTAATTATATTTTTGCATAAGGTTTCGATATCTTCCGTATCGTGAACATAAATATGGAAACGTCCTACGAAGATACCTGCATCAGTTTCAATATTAATTTTACTGATATTACCACCATATCTTTCCGTGATAACTTTCAGTATTTCAATCATTACCCCTTTTTTATCTATTCCTTTAATTTCGAGTATTTCGACAAATGAGAGCGCTTTGTGTGTTATCCATTGAGCCGAAACAAGTCTTTCGCCATAGTTGGATTTTAATTTAGCAGTTGTCGGACATTGGCGTTTATGGATAATTACCATTTCCGAATCATCTACATATCCCAACACATCGTCGCCCGGAATTGGATGGCAGCATTCGGCAAATTTGTAGGTTATTCCGGCATTCTCTTCCGAAAGGATAAAAGTTTTCTTTCGGTCTACCTTAGTTGAAGGAACTAATTCAACGGGTTCGTTTTTAGTTTGCTTGTTATCGGTTGAACCGACGAATGGCATCCTTAGATATTTTACAAAAACATTTTGATTTTTTGTTTTGAAAATTACTTTACTTATATCTTCAAGGTTCAATAATCCTTTGCCGGCTTGTAAAAACAAGGCATTTTTCTGACTGAATTTATAATGGTTCATAATTCTAACCATTATTTCATTCTCGGGTTTCAGGTTGATAGCGGCAAGAGCATCTTCAATTTTCTTTTGACCGTCGATCATCAACGATTTTTCTTCCCGTTTGAAATGTGCGCGGAGCTTTGCTTTGGCGCGCGCAGTAGTAACGTAGTCGAGCCATTCTGGTTGCGGACTTTGTTTTTTTGAGGTCAGGATTTCGACCTGATCGCCGGAATTGAGTTTGTAACTTAGCGGAACTAATTTGTGATTTACCTTGGCGCCGATACATCTCATTCCGAGGTCAGAGTGAAGATCGAAAGCAAAGTCGAGGGCTGTAGAACCGGATGCAAGGGTTTTGATTTCACCTTTCGGTGTAAAAACAAAAATTTCGGATGCGAAAAGGTTCAATTTGAATGTATCCATAAAATCGATAGCATTCGGTTCAGGATTTTCAAGCAGTTCCTTGATGGTTTTCATCCATTTGTCAAGCTCGGATTCATCGGCTTCGCCCGATTTGTATTTCCAATGTGCCGCCAGTCCTTTTTCGGCAATGTCATTCATGCGCTCGCTCCGGATTTGTATTTCTACCCATCTCCCGTGCGGACCCATTACCGTTACGTGTAAAGCTTCGTAACCGTTTGCTTTCGGATTGCTTACCCAGTCGCGGATACGTTCAGGATGCGGTTTGTAAATCTCAGTTAATGAAGAATATAACATCCAACATTGGTCTTTCTCGCTCATTCCAGGTTTTGGCTTGAAAACGATGCGTAAAGCCAGGATGTCGTACACTTCTTCGAAAGGAATGTTACGGGTAGACATTTTATTCCAGATAGAATATATCGATTTTATACGTTCTTTCAGGAAAAATTCATATCCCATTTCGCCAAGCTTTCGCCTGATGGGAGCCGAGAATTCTTTGAAAAACAGATTACGCGCTTCTTCGTCGACAGCAAGTTTTTTCTCAATCTGGTAATAAGTTTCGGGATGTTCGTATTTAAAGCTGAGGTTTTCGAGTTCGTTTTTTATACGAAAAAGCCCAAGCCGGTGGGCGAGTGGGGCGTAAATGTAGTTAGTTTCACCGGCAATTTTGTATTGTTTGGCAGGAGGCATCGAACCCAAAGTCCGCATATTGTGAAGGCGGTCGGCAATTTTTATCAAAATTACGCGAATGTCATCAGACATGGTAAGCAATAATTTGCGAAAGTTTTCTGCTTGTTCCGATGCGATTTCGTTAAACACGCCACCGGATATTTTTGTCAAACCATCCACAATTTGTGCAATTTTTGTTCCGAAAAGATTTTCAATATCTTCAACGGTATAATCCGTATCTTCAACAACATCATGTAGTAATGCCGAGCATATTGATGTGGAACCCAGGCCGATTTCGCGTACGACAATGCGAGCCACAGCTAATGGATGCATAATATACGGCTCGCCCGAACGGCGTTTAATTCCTTTGTGGGCTGTATTGGCAAAAATAAAAGCCTTGGTTATCAGCTCAATCTTCTGGCGGTGATTGGTATGCCGGTAATCCTCAAGTAAAGACTCAAATTCATTTTGAATCTGTTCTTCTTCGGTCAATAGTGGAAGTTCTTCTTTCAGCAACATATACTTTTTTTCTCTTTTGCAAAAATACACATTTATTTTAAACTCCCTTGAGGCTGAAAAATCTAAAAAGGTTTTTTCACTCAATTTTTTAAAGGAAATCCGGCTTATTGCCAGTCAATGATTCCTCCATTGAGTTCATATATTTTGACTTTTAAATTATTTAACATCGAAATTGCAGACTTACTCCGTCTTCCGCTACGACAGTAAAGCGCCAAAGATTTTCCATTTAGTTTTTTTACTTTAGCCACAAACTCGGGATCGCCTGCACTGATATTAATTGCCTTATCGATATGTCCCTGAGCATATTCCTGTGTTGTTCTGACATCGATCAGTATAACTTTTCCCGTTTCGATTGTTTTTTTAAATTCCTGTGCCGATAGACTTTCGATATTCCGATTCGATTGCGAAAACATTGGAAGCGAGTAAACTATGCTCAACATAACGGTTAATCTTAAAATAGTTTTCATTTCAAAATAGTTTTAGCCTGTTTTAAATTGCAAAGGTAAGATATTTGCGTGGCAGGCAATATTGTTCTTTCAAAACGATTTTTAAACCAGAATGTTCTTTTCGTTTATGTTTTTATACTGGCATAAATCTACACTGAATGTTAAGTATTTGATAGTCATAGGATGGCTTATTTTTGTTTTCTTTTAGTAAATTGCAGAACTTGAATTAGTCATCTGATGACTTGCAGATATCAAAGACGAAAATAATGTGTAAGCCCTGATTGGTAAATCAACAGCAGAACATTCTTTTTTGTATCCTTTCCTTTATACATTCCAGATAGACTAAACATTTTATTGTCAAATTCAAAGAACAAACCAAAGAATCAGGGAATAAATCAGAATTAGGAACAAAAAGAGTTACTGCGAAATGTCCTATATCGCAACATATACTCTCATTTTACGTTGACAGATTGGAAATTGTACAATGGTGGTTATAGTATTTGTTACGATCCCTAAGGCTGGCATTTAACGACGAAAATCTGTGATATATGTAAGATTCTTTTATTATAGTGTAATGGTTTTGCTTTCGATTTCCCCACCTTTGTATAAAAATATTTATCATGAAAAAGCTAAAAATCATTATAACATTTCTATTTCTTTCAATGCTTATCGTCAGTATGACTTCGTGTGCTGTCAGACACCACGAGGATCATGGAAGACATCGGGGTTGGTACAAAAACAATGACCATCGCGACCACAATGTTTATATAATTGAACAGGATAATCATAGGCATCAACAATCTACTCACTATAAAAAGGTGAAAGGCAAAAGTAGCGATAAAAATAGATGGGATGCAAAAAAGTAAAAGTAACAATTTTAAAAAACTAAAACCATGACATTAAGAACAGAAACAAATCACCTCACTGTAACCGGATTTACAGGAGATGCAAAAACAACCGCCGCGTCGAAAGCAAAAGCCGGCAGGGCAAATTTAAAGGAGGCCAAAGCAAATGTTATGGCAGCCAAAGATAATTTCAGTGAAGTTTTTGAGAAAACAGTCGAGGATTTCAAAACTGAAGCTGTTCTAAAATTGAACGAAACGGAACAGAAAATTGCTGATTATAAAAAGAAAATAACAACGGCAAATGATGAAATTGGAACAATATACCAGTATCAAGTGGATAAGCTGGAGAAAACCAAGATAGCATTAATGGCTAAACTGGACGAATATAAAGAAGAAGGTGAAGATAAATGGGATTCGTTTAAACATGAATTTATGGATGATTTAAAAAACCTTGAAAAATCAATAACAGATTTTGTAGAAAGTCTTAAAAAGTAGGAACTATCCCTAACCTCCCGACCGCTTTGAGCGGTCAGGCGGATTGACAATACAGCCTCCAAAAATACAAGACGAAAGTAATTTAAACTCACCTTCAGTGGCTGGGGGTAATCATCATAAATAATCAGCATCATGATAAAAGTAAAAAAAGAAGGAATTATCTTAGAAAAAAGAAACCTGGAATTTGAAAACGCAGGCGTGTTGAATCCTGCGGTCATAAAAGACGGCGATAGCGTTCATATTTATTACAGAGCTGTACGGCAAGGGAATTTCTCCAGCATTGGCTATGCCCGCTTGGATGGGGCACTAAACCTTGCTGAGCGTTGGGATAAACCGATTATGGAGGCTGAATTTGATTATGAATCACATGGCGTGGAAGATGCCCGGATTGTGAAAATTGATGACTTGTATTACATGACTTATACCGTTTACGATGGTATCAATGCACGTGGCGCATTGGCTACATCAAAAGATTTGAAAAAATTCAGGAAACACGGTGTTATTGTTCCGCCTATTACGTACTCTAAATTTGTATTCTTGGCCGAGTCAACCGGCAATGTGAACGAAAACTATTACCGCAATCATAAGTTCTATTATCAGGACGCCGATCCTGAAAAAAAAATGTTACTTTGGGATAAAAACGTGGTTTTCTTTCCACGTCGTATCGATGGCAAATTGGTTTTTCTTCACCGCATTCGACCCGGAATTCAAATTGCGTCGGTAACAAGTTTAGATGAATTGACCAAAGAATTCTGGAATGCCTATTTTGCTGACTTTCATAAGTACATCGTTATGGATCCTGTTTATAAACATGAATACGAATATATTGGCAGCGGCTGTCCGCCTATTGAAACAAAGGACGGTTGGTTGCTCATTTATCACGGCGTTGAATCCACCGAACATGGCCTTGTGTATTCTGCTTGTGCTGCATTGCTCGATTTAAATGATCCTTCGAAAGAAATTTCACGTTTGCCATATCCTTTGTTTTCGCCCGAGTTTTTATGGGAGCGGAAAGGTGAGATTAACAATGTGGTTTTTCCCACCGGTACGGCTTTGTTTGGCAACACCTTGTTTATTTATTATGGCGCTGCCGATGAGCGTATTGGATGCGCATCGGTAAGTTTGTCGGCATTGGTGCAGGAATTGATTATAAATATCCGCAAGGATGAAACGAACATTAAAGTAGTGTCTTCGAGTTAATTAATTCGAGCTTTCCCGTTTTATGGGGACAAGCTGTGAGACTTTGATGAAAAAAATAAAAATACACGTATGAAAAATAATAAAATAAAACAACAGGTTGGGAATAAGCCGGCATCTATGAGCAATTCTTTGTTTCAGCCTGTTTTGAAGGACAACGAAACCGCTACGGAAAGCCGGTTCGGAAACAGGGAAACAGGAAATGACTTAATACTTCCCGAAGTATTATTTATCACTTCCTATCCTCCGCGCGTATGCGGTATTGCAACCTATTCGCAGGATTTAATCACTGCATTGAATAATAAATTCAGCAATTCATTTTCCATTAGAGTTTGTGCCTTGGAAACGGGGGATGTTAGTTACGATTATCCCGAGGAAGTGAAATATACGCTTGATACGTCGCATAGCGCTCCTTTTCTGAATTTGGCAAAAAAAATCAACGAGGACAATCATATTCAACTCATTCTTATTCAGCATGAATTCGGTTTCTATAAAAATCAGGAACAAGCATTTCTACAATTATTGTACGGACTTACAAAACCGGCAGTGGTAGTTTTTCATACTGTACTACCAAATCCCGATGCGCAGTTGAAATTGGAAGTTAAAAATATCGTGGCAACCTGTCAATCAATTGTTGTTATGACAAAAACATCGGCTGATATACTAATGAATGATTATGGTATTGCTAAACAAAAAATATCGGTGATAGCTCACGGAACCCACTTGGTTCCTCATTTAAGTGAAAAGTTTCTAAAAGACAAATACAGTTTAACAGGTCGTAAAGTGCTTACAACCTTTGGCTTACTGAGCTCCGGCAAAAGTATTGAAACTACATTGGATGCCTTGCCGGACATAATAAAACAATGTCCAGAAGTAATATTCCTGGCAATTGGAAAAACTCATCCCGAAGTGGTAAAAAACGATGGGGAAGTTTACCGGAAAAGTCTTGAACAGAAGGTAGAAGACCTTGGTATTCAAGACCATGTAAAATTTATCAATAAATACCTGGATTTGCCAACCTTACTTGAATATCTGCAACTGACCGATATTTATCTTTTTACCACCAACGATCCGAATCAGGCAGTGAGCGGCACGTTTGCTTATGCCATGAGTTGTGGCTGTCCGATTATTTCTACGCCAATTCCGCATGCCAAAGAAGTGCTGACGGAAGATACCGGAATTATCTTTGATTTTCGTAATTCGGAACAATTGGCTGAGGGAGTTAACAAGTTGCTTAATGATTACCCCTTGCGTAAAAGCATTATAACCAACACGTTGCTGAAAATCGTATCTACCTCCTGGGAGAATTCGGCAGTTGTTCATGCCATGTTATTTCAATCAATATCCGGAAATAAAATTCAGATGCAATATAATCTACCGGCAATTAACCTGAGTCACATAAAGGCAATGACAACCGAGTTTGGAATGATCCAGTTTTCGAAAGTAAATCAACCGGACATCAAGTCCGGTTACACCCTCGATGATAATGCCAGGGCGCTTGTTGCCACTTGCATGTATTTAAGATCGACCGGTGATAAAACTTGTATTGAAGATATAAAAAAATACCTTAATTTTATCCGGTTTTGCCAGCAGTTTGAAGGAGATTTTTTGAACTATGTAGATCAAGAAAAGAAATTCAGCCGCCAAAATCAGGAAGTGAATTTAGATGATTCAAATGGAAGAGCTATCTGGGCATTAGGGTATTTAATATCACTAAAAAGTAAGTTGCCCGAAGAAATTGTATCGGAAGCTGAAACTGTTTTTCAAAAATCGTTGAATCATATACGTACAATTAATTCAACGCGTGCGATGGCTTTTGCTATAAAAGGAATATTTTATTATCATGAAACTGTAAAATTGCCCGAAAATATTGACCTGGTAAAAACATTGGCCAACCGGTTGGTGCAAATGTATAAGCACGAATCGAGTACAAAATGGGAATGGTTTGAAGGATATCTGACTTATGCCAACAGCATTTTGCCCGAAGCCATGCTTTATGCCTGGTTGATGACCGGCGAAGGCATTTATAAAGACATTGCCCGTACGTCATTGAATTTTCTATTATCTCATACTTTTAACGAGAATGGAATTGAAGTGATTTCGAACAAAGGTTGGCTTCAAAAAGGTCAGGAAGAAGAAAATTTTGGCGAACAGCCTATTGATGTTGCCTACACCATTATGACCTTAAGTAAATTTTATGATGAGTTTATGGACGAAGATTACCAACAAAAGATGGAAATTGCATTTAACTGGTTCTTGGGCAATAACCGATTACATCAAATTATTTACAATCCATGTACGGGTGGTTGTTACGACGGATTGGAAGAAACGCATGTGAATCTCAATCAAGGCGCCGAGTCAACCTTAAGTTACCTGTTGGCTCGCTTAACTGTAGAAAATACAAAAATGAATAGCAAAACTCCCAAGTCAATCGCCGTAATTGAATGATACTCCCCAAAAACCGGACATGAAGTTAAGAAAAATTGTATTATCTTTAAACAAAAAATTTTGGTGGTGATACAAAAAGTAGGATAGTATTATCAGTTGAATATCAATATATTAAAATAAACAAAAATATTGATATAGGATGTGTAGCTACCATCTTTGAACCTTACACAGAGTTGATTACAGTCGGAATCTTCCACTTTTTCTGTCATGCGCTCCATATTTTCATGTCCTTTTTCGCAACGAAGCCGCTCTGCAATATACTCAACTGCCGTGTGCGTATTATCATTCTATACATCCTAAACAATTCATTAAAACAATTGATTACAAGCGTATTGACTGCTTTTAATCGCCAATTGGCATACCTGCTTTTTGAAAAGAAATTTTTTCTCTGTTCGTTTTGTGTTCATTCTTAAAAAATCAGAGTTATTCAGCATTTTTTTATATGGAATATAATTTACATGTCCATCCTGTAAATCCTGTCCAAAAAAAAATATAATTTATCAAAGTAAAAATATATGTAACTATTCATATTTAGCGCCTTCGGGGCATAAAATAGTTTTCAGCAAACACTAAATATAATTGTTTTTAAAAACCTGTCAGACCTTAAAGTAACCTCATTGTAACAGTTTCTTATCATCAATGAAACACACATGTCGTAATTTTGCGCCAACAAATTACGAAACTTTAAAAGCTCAATGAGACTACAAAATTACTTACGCTCTTTTTTTCTTGTTTTGGTCGTTTTTACGGCTCAGTTTATTGTTGCACAGACTACTATTCAGGGTCGTGTGATGGACAAAAAATACAAAGAACCACTTACCGGAGCTGCTATCCTTATTGAAGGAACCACGAACGGGACTACCGCCGATATTGACGGAAACTATACTTTGACTGTTGCCCCCGGAAAATATACATTGGTTATTTCATACGTTTCGTACACAGCGCAACGCATACCGAATGTAGTTGTTGTAAAAGGAAAACCCACGATAGTGAATATTGATATGGAAGAAGCGTCGTTGATGCTCGAAAGCGTGCAGGTGGTGGCGCAACATCGTACCGATACCGAGCTTTCGATGTTGAAAAGCGTACGCTCAGCCGTTCAGGTGGTGAATGGCATTTCGTCGCAACAAATCGGAAAAACGCTCGACCGCGATGCTTCGGAAGTGGTAAAACGCGTGCCGGGCGTCACCATTCAGGACAACCGTTTCGTGGTGGTGCGCGGACTGAATCAACGTTACAACAATGTGTGGCTCAACAATGCTGCCACGCCCAGCAGCGAAACCGACGTGAAAGCCTTCTCTTTCGATGCTATTCCGAGTAACATGATCGACAATATGCTCATCTACAAAACCGGATCGCCTGAACTTTCGGCCGAAGCAACCGGTGGATTTATCAAAATATCGACTAAAAATATTCCGGACGAAAACTTTTTGAACGTAGAATACGGTTTGGGTTACAATGATGTTACTACATTTAACGATTTGTATCATCTGCCTTCCCAATCGCTCGATTTTCTCGGATTAGGAAGCGGAGCCCGCAGTATTCCGTCCGATTTTCCTGCAAATCTAAACACCGTGTCACTGACCCAGCGCGATGCTTATGCTTTAAAACTCAACAATAATTGGGTGGCTCAACGCTATACCGCTTTGCCTAATCAAAAACTTTCGGTAGCCTTTGGTAAAAAATGGAACCTGGAGGGAGGAGCAAGGCTTGGGACAATTACTTCGCTTTCGTACAGCAACAACTCGTCCACCCGTAGCAATATGAGCAATTATATGTACGAACGTTTCGACCCAGCCACTGAAACCCCGACTTATCTTTATCAATACGATGCCGATATTTACTCTACCGATTTTAAAGTGGGATTGATGCATAACTGGGCTTATCAAACTGTAAACGGAACAAAACTGGAATTCAAAAATATCCTGAACCAAATCGGCGTCGACAAAACGGCAAATACGTATGGCTGGAACAATTACCGTCAGGGGAATTTCAAATATTTCAACAATCAGTATTCAAGCCGCACCACTTATTCGGGACAGTTGAGCGGAAATCACAAATTGCAGAACAGCGACGATAAAAAGTTGGACTGGAATCTTGGATTTGCTTACGCCAACCGCATTGAGCCCGACCGACAAAACTGGAGCATGAAGGAAAATACCGCTGGAGTTTATGAATATATGCTACCTGATGTGCCGAGTATCAACGAATTGGGACGGCTCTACATGACCAATCACGAATATGTAACCACCGCCGCCCTGAATTACGACCGCAAATTGTTGCTGGGCGATATCATGACCACCCTCAAAGCCGGAGCTTACGGTGAATATAAAACCCGTAAATTTTCGGAACGAAGCATCACTTATCGTAAGGCTTACGGGCAGTTGGGCGATGATGAAGTGAATGCGCTTGGTTTCGAAACGCTTTTCACCGAGCCCTATCTTGGACAGGGAAAAGTAATCAGTGTTGACGAACAAACGAATGTTGCCAACAGCTACGATGCTCAAAATCTATTGAGCGCCGGTTACCTTTCGCTTACTTTGCCCATCGGAATGCTGAATTTGAGCGGCGGCGTTCGCGCCGAATACAACCGGTTGATGTTGAACGGGTATTACAATGCCAGTTCACCCGTAAAAGTGGATAATCCTACATTTAAACTTTTTCCTTCGTTGAACACTTCATATAGTTTTAACGAAAAAACCTTGATTCGTCTGGCTTATGCGTATACCATCAATCGCCCCGAGTTCCGTGAAGTATCTCCTTTGAGCTATTATGATTTTACGGAGAAAAACTCGATAAAAGGTAATCCTCTGCTGAAAGATGCTACGATTCAAAATGTCGATTTCCGTTTCGAACATTATCCGACGCCAAACGAAACTTTCACTTTGGCGGCATTTTACAAACATTTCACCAACCCGATTGAAATGGTCAGTGTGGGAACAGGAAATGAATTCTCGTTCGAGAATGCGATTGGCGCTATTAATTACGGACTGGAATTGGAGTTGAAAAAATCGCTCGAGACATTGATCGGACTCAAAAATTTCAGCGTGAATTTAAATGCTTCGTATATTTTCAGCAAAGTAGAATTTGAAAATACGCAAACCGAACGCAGCCGTCCGTTACAGGGTCAGTCGCCTTACGTGTTGAACGCCGGTTTGTTCTACCAAAACGATAAAGCAGGACTTTCTTCTTCCATTATGTACAATGTAATGGGAAAACGTATCATGGTGGCTGCTCAGTTGAATCAAGGCGAAGTGGTGATACCGGATATTTATGAAATGCCCCGCAACGTGGTTGATTTCTCGCTGAACAAGAAAATCGGCGAACGACTCGAACTGAAATTCGGAATAAAAGATTTGTTGGCACAGGATTACATAACGCAGCAAACTTACGAATACGTCAGGGACGGCGAAACCAGGTCGGCGACGCTTAACAATAAAGCCTATAATTTGGGACGCACCTGGTCAATCGGTGCAAGTTGGAAATTCAAATGACAAATCAATGTAACAAAAGCTTCATATTTATGAGGCTTTTGTTATTTTTTAGCTAAACATCCATGAACAGAAAAGCATACAAGACTATCGTTTTATCGGACATTCACCTTGGCGCGCCTCATTCAAAAGTTGAAGAAGTTTGTCACTTTCTCGAAGGGGTGAAATGTAAAAAGTTAATTCTTAACGGCGATATTATTGATGGCTGGTATTTACAAAAGGGAAACAAAAAGCATTCATGGAAAAAGAAACATACCGCTTTTTTTAAACAAATCATTAAAATGATGGAACGCGACGATATGAAGGTTATTTACGTGCGGGGTAATCACGATGATTTTCTTGATACTGTCGTACCTTTTCGTTTTGCCAATATCAGGGTGTTGAATTTTTATATCCACAAATCGAACGATAAGCGATATTATGTAACGCACGGCGACATTTTCGACAGTATAACCACCGGAATGAAATGGTTGGCAAAGATAGGCGACGTAGGTTATAGTATTTTACTGCGTTTAAATAAATATGTAAATAAACGCCGACTTAAAAAGGGACTGCCATACGATTCTCTTTCGCAAAAGGTGAAAAAACAAGTAAAACAGGCGGTATCGTATATTTCCGATTTTGAAAATCAATTGGCTAAACTGGCAAAATCAAAAAAAATGGATGGCGTTATCTGCGGTCATATCCATCAATCGGCTAACGAAATGATACAGGGAGTCCATTACCTCAATTCGGGCGACTGGGTGGAGTCGCTCACTGCCCTGACCGAAGATTTTGAAGGCAACTGGGATATTTATCACTACGATAAAAACCTGATTAAGTTAGATTAAAAACCAAATCGGGAATGTTTCTTTCAGAACTTATAATATCAACCAATTAACTTTTTCAGGTGAAATATATCTTTATAGTGCAAGGCGAAGGACGGGGACATTTAATGCAGGCTCTGGCATTACGTGATTTGCTTGTGAAAAACGGACATGAGGTTTTGGAAGTGCTTGTCGGGAAAAGTCCGCATCGTCAGATTCCGGGATTTTTCAATCAGAAAATTCAATGTCCGTTGAAAACCTTCGACAGTCCTAATTTCTTACCGGCTCAAAATGACAATAAAGTTGTTTTGCTGAAGAGTGTGATTTATAACACCAAACGAAGTCCTGAATTTGTACAGAGTTTAAAACTTTTACATGAGAGAATAAAAACCTTGAAGCCGGATGTTGTTGTTAACTTTTATGATTTTATAGCCGGATTGTTATTCGAAATACGACGACCCAAAGCCAGGTTTGTTTGCATCGCCCATCAGTACCTGTTTTTGCATCCCGACTTTTCATTTTCGAAGTTAAAGCTGCATCCCGAGCTCCCTTCGCTGCTTTTTTATACCAAATTAACTTGTTTAAGAGCCGATAAAATCTTAGCTCTGTCGTTTGGTACTCATCCCGATTACGACGCTGCTGGAATATACATTGTGCCGCCCTTGTTGCGTGAAGAAATTTTAGACGCAGAGCCTGTCGAAGGCGATTATATTTTAGGATACATGCTGAATCCTACTTTCCAACAACAGGTAATGAACTGGCATCAGGAAAATAAAACCCATAAGCTCGAATTTTTCTGGGATAAAGCCGATGCCGAAGAATCGACAACGATAGATGAAACTTTTACGCTGCATACAATCAACGATACAAAATTTATAGATTATATGAAGCGTTGCCGGGCTTATGCCTCTACGAGTGGTTTTGAGTCGGTTTGCGAGGCTTTATACCTGCAGAAACCTGTCCTGATGGTGCCGGCTCATATCGAGCAAAGCTGCAATGCGGTTGATGCTGAACGGGCGGGGGCAGGTATCTCGTCAGATACTTTTGATTTGACAAAATTAATTGAGTTTATTCCTCAGTATAAACCGAATAAAAATTTCAGGAAATGGGCAAAAAGCGCTGAGCTCTTCTTTATTCATCATTTGACTAACTTCTGAATTTGTGCTCTTTCAACCAACAAAACGTCAGTAAATTCCGATTTACTGACGTTTTTACATTTACTGGCGTATTTTTAAAACTTCCGGAGCGAAAAAATAAAACTTAACCCTCCGGTAGGAAGCGATTTTGCCGATATGTTGCCTTTGTGAAACAGGACGGCGTTTTTTACAATGGACAAACCAAGTCCCGTTCCTCCCAGTTTGCGGCTCCGCCCTTTGTCGATGCGGTAAAAACGTTCAAAAATTTTACTTAAATGTTCATCCGAAATGCCTACGCCATTATCGGAAAAGGAGAAATAATAAAATTGGTCATCTTCGCGATAGCAGTTGATGTCAATAGTCAGTTGCTCGCCGGCATAAGCCAGCGCATTATCAACTAAGTTCCGGAATATTGAATACAAAAGCGAGCGGTTTCCCTTGATTGGAAGGGGATGCGGGTAGTTTTTCAGAACAATACATCCCTTTTGTTCGATTTGTAAATGAACATCAAACAAAACATCTTCGATCACCTGCGCTATGTTGCAAGGTTCTTTTTTAAACAGTTCTTTCGCTTCATCAATTTTGTTGAGCGTTGAAATGTCCTGCAACAAAGCGCTCAGGCGCTGGGCTTGCTGAAATGATCGTTCTATAAAGAACCGTTGGCGCTCAGGGCTCAAATCGGGATTCTCGAGTATGCTTTCCATATATCCCAAAATGCTGCTCACCGGCGTTTTCAATTCATGTGAAATGTTTTGGGTAAGGTGGCGTTTCAATTCGTTTTCATGTTCCTGTGCCGTGGTGTCATTAATTGATATTTCGAATGTGTTGTCCTGGAAAACAATACAACGTACCATAAACATACGACCATTTTTTTCGATAACCACCCTTTTGCGTGTCAGTTGATCGTTTTGAAGACTTTCGTCGATAAACTGATTGATTCCTTCAAATTCCGGCAAATTGAAAATTTCATCCGAACTCTCTGATTGATAATCGGCCAAGATATTAGTGTATTGAATAAAATGCGAGTTGGCAAGTATTTCTTTTTTGTTCGACGAGAAGATGCCGAGTCCTTCCTGTGAAATCTGAAGATGTTTGATTAACTTTTCACGTTCCTGATTCGCTTCGTCTTTAGCTCTCAACAACCGTTTGTACAAATGGACGATATTGTTGCTTATTTCGCCTAATTCATCGTTAGGAAAGCGAATATCGGTATCCATGATTTCTCCTTTCTCGGACTTTTGGGTAAAAACACGAAGCCGGTCGATAGAGTCGGTAAAGGTTTTCGAAATAAAGAAAAGAGCAAAAAATGCCAATACCAGTATAAAAGCCATGAAATATAAAAAGAAAGTGTTGGCTTTAAGCATACTGCTCAGGTTCAGGTTGTAAGGCAGCGCAGTACGGATGTAATAATTTTTGAATCGATGGGCAAGATAATAATAATCTTTGCCCGTTGTGGTTGAATGCCGGATAGCTTTACCCGTTTCCTTTGAATTGGACATTACTATTTCGGGACGATGCAGGTGATTCTCGAGCTTTGTCCCTTTCTTTACCGAATTGTCGAACAGAACATTTCCTGTAAGGTCGATGATTGTAACGCGCAACGAGGTGTCGGGAAACACAGAGATAAAATTGTTCAGGCTTTCAGTTGTCCAGTCCCGTTCCCCGATATATTTATCCAATGTGTAATTATAAGTAGAGAGCAACTGATCCAGTTGCTCTGTACGGAATTCTTTTTCACGCTGATACTGAAAAAAAGTAATTACAGATATCATCAGAAAAAATATGCTGAAGAAATAAAGAAAAAGTCGTCGATTTAAAGTCATAGTTTTACAGATTTACTATTTCACCATTTACTGTTTAAACAAACAATAGCAAAAAAGATGGTAAATGAATAAATAGTCAATGTGTTTATCCCTCAAAACAATATCCGTAACCTAACCGGGTAACAATGTTTTTGCCGTATTCGCCTATTTTTTTGCGCAAGCGGGTAATGTTTACATCTATTGTCCGGTCAAGTACAATGACTTCGTCGGACCAAACGCGTGTAAGCATTTCTTCGCGGGTGAATACGCGGTTTTTGTTCTCGAGAAAGAGTTTCAGGATTTCAAATTCTTTTTTTGTAAATGGAATTTCTTCTCCATTCAACAGCACTTTTTTATTTCCGAGCGACATTTTCAGGCTTTCGTAGGAGAGTTCGGCCGCAGGAGTGTCTTCCGCTTTTTTGGCTTCGATACGACGAAGGACGGCTTTTACGCGTGCCAACACTTCACGGATAGAGAAAGGTTTTGAAATATAATCATCGGCTCCGATATTAAAACCGGTCAGTCGATCGTTCTCGGTGTCCTTTGCTGTGAGGAAAATAACCGGAATGGAAGCGGTTTTCGGATTGTCGCGTAACATGCGGGCCATTTTAAAGCCGGATATTTCACCCATCATCACATCCAATAATAACAAGTTATATACGGATAGGTCTTGTTTCAAGGCTTCTTCGGCCGAGTAAGCCACGTCTACATGATAACCATCAGTTTCGAGATTGAATTGAAGTATTTCACACAAATCTTCTTCATCATCTACAACCAAAATTCGGTAAGGATTCATAAATAATTCATTGTTTTAAAATTATGTTACAAAGTAACATAAGAATTGTTTCGGGACTGTGTAATAACTGTTACAAAGATATGACAAAATCTTAAATCTTAAATATTAAACAAAAAAGGCAAATCGATTGTTTCGATTTGCCTTTTAAAAAAGTTTTGATGACTGCTTTTATCGTTGACTCAACATAATCCGGAGTGAATTTGTGTTGTGTGTATCAACTTCTATAATTTGATCTTCGTAAGAAATCAAGCTGATTTTCAATTGACATTTACCGTCGCATACGTTCTGAATTTTAAAATTACCATCCAAGTCGGTGTAAACTTTTTGTCCGTTGGATGTAACTACTACGCCGGCAAGGCTTTCGTTAGTGAGTTTATCGAAAACCATTCCTTTCAACACGTTTGAACTTACTGTTTCGGCAATGGCAGTCGATTTAGCTTCGGGAGCGGCAGTTTCTTTTGCCGATACATTCATTGCCAATGCAATGAAAGAAACCAAAGTGATAAACAACATTTTTTTCATACCTTATATAATGTTTTTAATTTGTGTACAATACTCGTTTTAAATTACGGTACAAAGTAACCGTAAATACATTACAATATTATTACAAAATCTATACATTAATATGAAGAAAATGTTTCAAACGGAATATTGCAGTTCCAACTCCGTATTAACTACCGTGTTTCCCGTAACCCTGAACGGAACATTGAGCGTGAAACCTGATGAACTTCAAGCAGATACAAAATGCGAATTTCGGATTTTTTGGTAGTAGTTAATAAAAACAGGTTTTCCCGTTATATCGTTAAATCAGGGTGGAATATCAATATTTCTTTTCCGAAATCAGTCTCCCTTTTTCGTCCCACATATACCAGGTGCCGGATTTTTTACCGTTGGTGTATTGCATTTCGTAACGCATGATGCCCGAGTCGTCCCAAACGTGCCAGGCGCCGTGTTTTTTGTTGTTGCGGTACTCGGCTTCGGCAATGAGCATCCCGGCTTCGTTATAGGTGCGCCAAAGACCGTGAAATTCGCCATTGCGGTATGCTCGCACCTCGTTGGGTTTTCCGTTGGCAAAATAAACAATGTAGGCTCCTTCGGGTTTTCCTTCTTTGATGTTCATTTCAACTTTGAGCGCCCCGTTGTCGAAATATTCTTTATACTCACCACTGTATAGTTTAGTTTGAGTGGCATCGGTAAAAAACAAGCCGTCACTTTGAACTATTTTGCTTGTCTGGGCTGATAAACTTGCTGAAAGTATCAACAAAAGTACGATTGTAGATATATATTTATACATAATGTGGATTTTGAGTTTTATTTTACAAATATAACACCATAGACCCGATTTTTGGTTGCCGGATTTAAAATTTAATATATGTTACAAATCAGGGGACAAAAATAAGAGAAGTTGTCTTTAGCAAACAACTTCTCTTACCAACAAAAATAATCACGAACTTTATAATTAATAAACAGTGTTTTGCGGGTCGAAATTTACCCATGTTTCTTTCGTCCAGTCGGTTGTTCCGACAGCGCCGATATAAGTTGTCGGCGTGAAGAAAGTGTCACTGAGCTTCGTGTGGTTAAATGCAGCTCCCGAAAGTAATGGTGAACCTGTTTCAGGAAGAAAAGATGTCGGAATGGCAGCAGTTCCTGTTTTGGTTGCATCATAGAATGAATTTGAAATTTTTGCTGTAGCATTATCAGCAATAATTTGATTAGCAAATAATGGAGTATTAAAAAATGCAAGTGCGTCGGCTCCAGAAACACTGCTTGCACCGTTTACTGCTATTACTTTATTTGCAACGAGAGCGTTGTTCTGTATAGCTAAATTGCCGGCTAATGCATTAGCATAAGTTGTTGTTGCATCGAGCAATAAACCTGTGTTCCAACCTGCAAATACTGAGTTGAAAACTGAAAGTGAACTATTACGACGGATGTGCATACCTGCTCCGAACATACTATTAATGTTGGAACTGGTTGATGTCTTCCAAGGTCCGATTAAAGTTACATTGGAGAAAATAGGAGCCGTTTGTGGAGTTGCAATTGATCCAGAACCATCGTTGTCGGATTCAAAACCGTTCGAAGTTGAAACGTCAGCTACGCGTGAATTACGTACCCCTAAGGCAAATTGAACTTTACCTGTAAAACCATAGTCAGTATCAAACTCATCATCCAATCCGCAATAGGCGATCAGATTTTTTGCATTCACAGTGCCGCCAAACCATTCGAAAGAGTCGTCTCCGCTATATGAAACCTGTATGTGGTCGATAGTAGTTCCACTACCTACAGCGCAAAGCGTTAAACCATTGATTTCTTTGTCGGGTTGCAGTGCGATTCCGGCAAATTCGATACGTACATATTGGAGGGTTCCTGAATTATCGGCATTGTCAGTTCCGCCACCGTAATTTACTTCACGGCTTAAACCTTCTACTACTGCGCTCGATTGATTTATCTTTGCTTTACCTACGATTACAAGTCCTCCCCAGTCGCCGGCTGCACGAAGTCCCGGTTCGAGACGCGAAGTGAAAACGATAGGTTTAGCAGCGGTTCCGATGGCATTTATCTTTCCGCCCGGCACAACAACCAAGCAGCCTTTAGTAACTTTATCGCCTTTAATTACAGTTCCTGCGGCAATATTGATTGTGCCCGATACATTGATTTGCCCTTGGAGAACATAAGTCGAATCTGCAACTAAGTTGCGGGTTCCGGTAATGTCTGAGCTGATAATTGTTTCCTTTGAAGTAGGCGTAGGCGTAGGCTTAGGGTCAGTTCCATTATCACACGATGTAAATACAGTTGTTGCACCAAGCAAAACAAAAGCAAAATTAAGAAATAGCTTTTTCATTTTCAAATTGATTTTTATTTGTTATTTGTTTTTTCAAATCTTTGCTGCAAAAGTAGATGTGCGATATTACAATTATATTCCGAAAGCATTATGCTTGTATGTAATTTGTATGACAATTGTATGACAATATTTTTATTTTATTAATTATCAGCGCTTCGTGATAGAAATACTTATTACAACTCAACGACGCATTGAGATATGCCGGCTTTGTTTTATATTTGTAAAAAAATAAATTCAGATGTATTGGTCCAATTACCATAGCCATTGTACATTTTGCGATGGGCGCAGCTCGATGGAGGATTTCGTAAGGTTTGCCATCTCCCGGGGTATTAAAAAGTATGGATTCTCGTCCCATGCCCCGCTGCCTTTCCTCACCAAATGGACCATGCTTGAAGATGATTTCGCAGATTACGAAAAGGAATTTAAGCGATTGAAAGAAAAATACAAGAACAAAATTGAACTGTATTTAGGATTGGAAGTTGATTTTATTCACGGCTGCTCCGATATCAGGAATGAGTTTTTCAGGGATAAAAAGCTTGATTACACGATTGGTTCGATTCATTATCTCGATAAAATAAGGGATAATGAATATTGGACAATTGATGGTGGTTTCAGAGAATTCAACCAGGGATTGAATCTGCTTTTCGGAGGGGACATTCGCTTGGCGGCTAAACGTTTTTTTGAGATAACTACTTTTATGATTGAAAAAGGCGGGTTTGATATTGTGGGGCATTTCGATAAGATCACTTATCACGGATTGAAATATGCCGGCTTCAATCCTGCCGATAAATGGTTTGTCGATCTTGTAATCGATACTTTACAATTAATAAAAAACAAAGGCTTATTGCTCGAAATCAATACCAAATCGCTAACAGAACATGGAATTACTTATCCAAATCAATTGTTTTACCCCATTATCCGCGAAATGGGAATTCCCGTTATGGTCAATTCCGATTGTCATTATCCGACCAATGTAACCGATGGATTTGCAACTGCTTATAAGAATTTGAAACAAGCAGGATTCCTTACCCTGCATCAATTCTTTGATGGCGAATGGAGAGCAGTGGAGTTTGATGAAAATGGATTATTATAGATTCAACGTGCCGATATAAAAGCATTTGCAAGATTAAATTTTTAAAACACGGACTTATAAAAAACAAAACAGTTGCAAAACTTATCTTTTTGCAACTGTTTAAAACTTTCTGATTGTTTTTGTTTGATCTGTAAAGGTTCTCAGGACTATTCAATTAGCAATCAGCGTACTTTTTGACCTTTTTCTTCGCGGCGCGCTTTCATTTTTTCCTGACGTTCGGCACGGATTTTTTGAAGTTTTTCAAATTTTTCCTTACCGATAATTTTTTCAAGTTCAACATCCTCCGCTTTTCTACGTTCTTCGAACTGAGCACGCATTTCTTCGCGGTTTTGAACTGCTTCAGCCTTTTTTTTCTGAGCTTCTGCACGCATCATTTCACGATCTTTGTCTTGTTTTTCGTAAAGCGCTTGCACTTTTGCTTTTTCGGCATCAGTCAATTCTAATTTTTTGGCCAAATGTTCGGCGCGTTCTTTTGCTGTAATTTGCATTTTTTGTCCGTCTCTCTCGCCGCGTGGCGGACGTTGTTCCTGTGCATTCAAAGCAAAACTCATGGTGAAAATAGCTACCAGAGCTAACATTACATACTTTTTCATAAATCTGAATTTTTTAAAATTATAAAACATTTTTGTTGTATTTGTTAGCTTTGACTTTCGACAGTTGAATTGGTTTAATTTATAGGTATTGCTTTTGTATAATTAACAATAGCAGTTTTAAGTATTAAAAACAGTAACTTCTCAGCACCCTTTGTTTTTATAACCTTTTTGATTTTCAGTTCGACTTTGTCGAACTGAAAATCAAAAAGAGGGGGGATTGTTTCATTTACCCCCAGTTGCGCTTCGCTTACTGGGGGTTATTCATATTTAGCCCCGTCGGGGCAAAGAGTTTAAATGCATAACAATCAACTAAATGGCTGATTATTATCAAATTTATTAGGGCGCTGAGTAGTTACAATTATTTTTACACAAAAAATTATGTCGTTTATTATAATTTGCAAGCGCCGTCGCCGATTTCGGCAATGTAAAATTCTGGTTTGATTCCGATTTTAGCTTCGTATGCAGCGCCTACTTTTTCGATAAAAGTATCAATAGCTTCTTCTTTTACCAACGAAACGGTGCAACCGCCAAACCCTCCGCCGGTCATACGCGAACCGATAACGCCGTCTATTTTCCAGGCTTCTTCGGCCATGCAATCCAGTTCGGGCCCGGTTACTTCATAATCGTCGCGCAACGAAACGTGCGAAGCATTCATCAGCTTTCCGAATAATTTCAAATCGCCAGCTTTCAATGCTTTTACCGCATCGCTGGTACGTTGAACTTCACCCACCACGTGGCGGGCGCGCTTATGAGCAACAGGATCGGTAATGGCCGATTCTATCGACTTGAATTCTGCTTCTGTCAATTCAGCCAGATATTTCAACGGGCGAACAGTATTCAGTTGTTCAACAGCCTTTTTACATTCGGCAACACGTTGGTTGTAAGCGCCTGAATCCAATTTATGCGGACTGTGGGTATTTGAGATAAGAATTTTTACGCCTTCTAATTTCACGGGAACGAGTTCGAATTCCAAGGTGTCGCAATTCAGATGAATAGCGTGGTCTTTTGCCCCGTTAGCCGAAGCAAACTGATCCATGATACCGCAATTCACCAAAGCAAATTCGTGTTCTGCTTTCTGACCGATTTGTGCCAGTACGGTACGGTTGAAACTGGTTCCGAGTTGATCGTTGAAAGCATAAGCTGTAACCACTTCGAGTGAAGCCGACGAAGAAAGCCCTGCGCCGTTAGGCACATTCCCCCAAATCAGGATATCGTAACCACGGTCAATGGCAACGCCACGTTTTACGAATTGAGCCAAAACACCAAGCGGATAATTAACCCACGATTTTTCGAGACGGGTTGTCAGTTGGTCTAAACCGAGCGTTACAAACTCAGGTTGATTCAACGATTTGAAATTCATCGCTTTTTTGTCGTTTTTTGCCAACAACAGATAAGTACCGAAACTCAATGCACATGGAAACACCGCCCCGCCATTGTAATCGGTGTGCTCGCCAATGAGGTTTACGCGACCCGGGGAAAAATACACTGCATCAGCGGTTTTGCCGTATGCAGATTCAAAAGCTGATTTTAATTCTTGAACTGTCATATTTTTATTTTATTTATGTTGCTAAAATTTGGATGCAAAATAACAAAAAAATTAAGTATTGACAGAAATCGAAATCATGTTGTAAAGCATGTTTATAATTCTATAATATTTAAAGTTTATTTTATACAACGTAAAAAAAACCAAATCCCTGTAAAGTTTTATAAGGGTATTGAAAGCCTTAATAAATTTGGATGGCTTTGATTTTGAAGGGTATTTCATGGTCTCTTTATCAAGAGGGTTTGATTTCAAAAAACACTTTTTCTACCTATAGTTTAAACTAAATTGCATCATCATGTGTTTTAACTAAAATTTCCTATTAAATTTCTTGCAAAATTACGTCTGGCTGTAAATTTGATTACTTTTGCAGCTTATAATTTCCAACTGACTCTATGAGTTTAATTGATAATATCCGGCAACCGATTTTAGTTGAAATGCAAGTATTCAAGAAAATATTTGCAAAGGCATTAGAAAGTGATAACCCCCTGCTTTCGAGCATTAACGAATACGTTTTGCAAAGCAGTGGCAAGCAGTTACGGCCTATACTGACCATCTTGTCGGGAAAACTGTGCGGCGAAGTGACGGAGGCAACTTATAACGGAGCATTGTCGTTGGAATTGCTGCACAACGCAAGTCTGATACACGATGATGTGATCGATGATACAATGGAACGACGTGGTCGCAGGTCGGTGAATGCCCGTTGGGCCAATAAGGTTGCGGTTTTGTCGGGCGATTACATGCTTTCCAATTCTTTGATAAGCGCCACAAAAACAAGAAATATTGATATTTTGAATGCTATTTCGAAAATCGGAATGGAACTTTCGGAGGGGGAGTTGA
This sequence comes from Paludibacter sp. UBA5753, assembly GCA_002427615.1. GTDB lineage: Bacteria > Bacteroidota > Bacteroidia > Bacteroidales > Paludibacteraceae > Paludibacter. The sequence continues at coordinate 6,178 of DIFH01000008.1, read as the reverse complement.
TGCAACTGATCAATACGAAAAAGACGAAAATAACTGAAGAGGATTATTTTAAAGTTATTCGTAAGAAGACCGCGCTCCTTTTTGCAACTTGCACAGAGGTAGGAGCTCTATCAGTCAATGCAAACGTTTTATTTCAGAATCATTTAAGAAATTTCGGAGAATATCTGGGGATATGTTTTCAGATAAAAGATGATATTTTTGACTATTACAGGGATATAGAAATAGGTAAACCGACCGGAAATGATTTGCAGGATGGGAAAGTTACATTGCCTTTGATTTATGCGCTGAGAAATTCAGAAAATTCAGAAAAAGAAGAAGTTATGTCAATTATCGACAGCAATGATTTTAGTAAGGAGAACATCGATTTTATTATGCAGTTTTCCCGCGACAAGGGAGGTGTCGATTATGCAGCCCGTTGCATGGATGAATATAAAAATAAGGCGATTGAAGAACTGAATGATTTTCCGGACAGCGATGTAAAAAGAGCATTGGTCCTGTGTGTAGAGTTTGCTACCGAAAGAAAAAGTTAAAACTCCCGACCCCTTAAAGCGATTTTAAGAATCCACCTTTTTGGAATTGGGAGTTTATTGATTAATGAGAAAAGATATACGTTAAAAATACCTCACTTCTTTGCCTTCGATTGATGAAAGCAAATTGTTTGCCAGACGGCTTGCTCCGAAACGGAACATCTTGTTGTTCAGCCATTCGTTCCCCAAAACAGCTTTTACAATGCTGTAATGTTTTACGGCATCTTCGGTGGTTACAATTCCGCCTGCAGGCTTGTATGATACTTTCGCCCCCGTTTTCTCATACCATTCTTTTATTGCCTGACACATTACATAAGTGGCTTCCGTAGTGGCTGCTACGGGAATTTTACCGGTCGATGTTTTGATAAAATCGGCTCCGGATGCCATAGCCAGGATGGATGCTTTTTTGATGTTTGATGCTGATTGCAATGCCCCGCTTTCGATAATTACTTTTAAATGCGCCCCACGACACGAAGCTTTTATCTCGGTCAGTTCTTCATGGACTTCTTCGTATTTTCCTTCGAGAAATTTACCCAAGGAAATAACCACATCAATTTCGGTTGCCCCTTCCAGGACAGCCATTGCAGTTTCAGCTACTTTCACCTCGATAAAAGTTTGTGAAGCCGGAAAGCCCCCTGAAACAGAAGCAATTCCAATGTTTTCTTTTAAATGTTCCCTGACTACCGGCACCAAAGCAGGATAAACACAAATGGCTCCAACATTGGGTAAATGTGGAAATACGGATTTGAAACCGTTTACTTTTTCAACCATCGAAATGATTTCTGCCTGTGTATCGGTGCCGTTCAACGAGGTCAAGTCAATTTGATTCAAACATTGTTTGTAAACTTCAACATTATTGTTCGATTCATAATTTTCTGCCAGGATGCGATCAATATCCTGTTTAACTGCTTCGTCATTCAAATCACAGTTATATTGTTTAAAAAGTTCGTCAAATTTGTTCATGTTTTTGTGGAAGTTAATTGGTTGATGTTACTGAAATAGTTGATTAAGTTGATGAGGATTGTATGGAAATAATTCCCTGTTTTCAACTTCTCCTATAATTTTTCGTTATTCAAATGTCGCGTTCGGTCACGTTCGGTTTTTTTCTGAATATTCTTTTCGAATGCTTCGGTGAGATTCACTCCTGTTTGGTTTGCCAGACAAATCAAGACCCAGAGAACATCGGCCATCTCGTCGGAAAGATTGAATTCTTTGTCCGAATCTTTAAAGGATTGATCTCCGTATGTTCTCGAAATAACTCTTGCCAACTCGCCTACTTCTTCGGTTAAAACAGCCATGTTGGTGAGTTCGCTAAAGTAACGCACGCCGTAGGCTTTAATCCACTCGTCCACTTGCCTTTGAGCATCTTCTATGGTTAAAGGGTTACTCATTGAGGCGTGCAATAATGGTTTCGTTGCCGACGGCCATATCTCCTACCTGCACGAATATTTCGGCGTCCAGGGGAAAATAAATATCCACCCGCGAGCCAAATTTAATAAAACCCAGATGTTCGTTGATATGACATTCTTTTCCTACATGAGCATAAGTTACAATCCGACGGGCTAATGCGCCGGCAATTTGCCTGACAAGTATTTGTGTTTTGAATGTAGTTTCAATCACTATGGTAGAACGCTCGTTTTCGGCGCTCGATTTCGGTAAGAAAGCCGCGATATGCCGTCCGCTGTGGTGGACAGACTTGAGAACTTTACCTTTGACCGGCACCCAATTGGCATGTACGTTTAATATAGACATGAATATGGAAACCTGAATACGTTTATCTCCAAAATATTCGTTTTCTACTGTGGGTTCTACTACGACTATTGTTCCATCGGCCGGGGCAACTACTAAACTCGGGTCATCAATAATCACACTGCGGCGTGGATTACGAAAGAAATAAGCAAAAAAGAATAAAAGAAGAGCCGAAATAACAATATTGACTGTAAAAACTATCAATTGGTATTTTACATAAATAAACAGGTTCAACAATAACAATATTAAAAGTAGTGAACTCAATATTATTCGACCTTCTTTATGTATCCTTGTATATCTCATCTTTTTTGTTTTGGGGAAATTATGCATGAAACCTGTGTTTTCGAATATTTTTTCTGTTTTACTAAACAAAAGTATAGAAAATGTTTCATCAATGCAAGGAATAAACTTAAACTTTTCAAATCCGGCAAAATTGATTAACTTTGCAACACATTATTTTTCTTCCGTGAAAACTGAAAACTAAAAGTATCACTTCAATTGTTTGAATAAAAAGCAATAAAGTTTGATGTAAAATACTACTTTTGTTCATCATTAATTATTAGTTGTTTATGAATTTATCCCTGCTAACGGCAATTTCTCCCGTAGATGGTCGTTACCGTACAAAAACAGAATCTTATGCCGCATACTTTTCAGAATATGCCCTGATTCGTTACCGTGTATTGGTCGAAGTGGAATACTTTATTGCCTTGTGCGAAATTCCGCTGAAACAATTAGAGCAAGTGCCGTCGGAAGTTTATCCAAAGTTGCGTTCTATTTATCAGGATTTTAGTCAGTCTGATGCCCAGCGCATTAAAGATATTGAAAAAGTTACCAACCACGATGTGAAAGCTGTGGAATACTTTCTGAAAGAAAAATTTGATGCTTTGCGCATGAATGCTTTCAAAGAGTTTATTCATTTCGGACTCACTTCGCAGGATATAAATAACACGTCTATTCCTTTGTCGATTAAAGATGCCCTGAATAAAGTTTATTTCCCTGAAATGTACCAATTGTTACAGACGCTTAATCGCCTGTCCGATGAGTGGCGCGATGTGTCGATGTTGGCAAAAACTCACGGACAACCGGCTTCGCCAACCCGTCTGGGTAAAGAAATCATGGTCTTTATTGAACGAATCAATCAGCAGCTTACACTTTTGAAACAAACTCCTTTGTCGGCCAAATTTGGTGGAGCAACCGGAAACTATAATGCTCATGTTGTAGCATATCCGGCAATCGACTGGAAAAATTTCGGCAATAGATTTGTTGCCGAGAAACTCGGACTCGAGCGGGAACAATACACCACCCAGATTTCAAATTACGACAATATGGCTGCCCTGTTCGATGCGCTGAAACGTATCAACACGATTCTGATTGATTTTTGCCGCGATATCTGGACTTATGTTTCGATGGAATATTTCAAGCAAAAAATCAAAGCGGGCGAAGTTGGTTCTTCGGCTATGCCACATAAAGTAAACCCTATTGATTTTGAAAATGCCGAAGGAAATCTCGGTATGGCGAATGCTTTATTTGAATTTTTTGCCGCAAAACTTCCTGTTTCACGGTTGCAACGCGACTTGACCGATAGCACCGTATTGCGTAATGTCGGGGTTCCGTTTTCTCACACGCTTATTGCTACACAAAGTATTCTGAAAGGGTTGAATAAATTATTACTGAACGAAAAAGTCATTTATCGCGATCTGGATAACACCTGGGCGGTTGTGGCTGAGGGAATACAGACCATTTTGCGTCGCGAATCGTATCCACAGCCTTACGAAGCGCTCAAGGCTTTGACCCGTACAAATGAAGGAATTACCGAAAAGTCAATTCGCGATTTTATCGAAACTCTTGAAATCGAAGATACTGTCAAGGAAGAATTAAGGAGAATTACACCCAGAAATTACACGGGAGTTTAATGTTGGAAAATCCTTGTTTATATTTCTGTTCACTTATTTTTCTGAATAATAGCTTAATTTTTGAATAATGTTTAATTTCATAACACTGCTTAAACGATTCGTACCACCCTATAAAAAATATGTAGTGCTGAGTCTTTTCCTTCATCTGTTCTCAACCATTTTCAGTCTGTTTTCATTTGCAGCAATCATTCCTGTATTGCGTATTTTATTCAAGATTGATGAGAATACCGTCAATATTTATCGTGAATGGTCATGGAATGATGGGCTGACAAATATTATTTCTGCGCTCAAAAACAATGTCTTTTATGCTATCGAGCAAATGATTCAACTGGCAGGGCCTAATATGGCGTTGCTATATCTGGGATTATTTTTAATTGTAATGACTGCGTTTAAAGTTGGGACTTCTTATTTCGGTTCGTACTTTATGATTCCTATAAGAATGGGTGTTGTCCGCGATTTACGGAATCAGTTATACAAAAAGATAGTCAGTCTGCCGATTGGATTTTTTAGTGAAGAAAAAAAGGGTGATATCATGTCGCGCATCATGAGCGACGTGAACGAGGTGGAAATTTCAATCATGAGTTCACTCGAAATGATGTTCAAGAATCCGCTTATAATTCTGATATATCTGGGAGTAATGTTTGCCATGAGCTGGCAACTCACTGTTTTTGTGCTTTTATTATTGCCTCTTAGCGGTTGGTTGATTGGTCGGGTTGGACGAAATCTGAAAACATCTTCAACAACCGGTCAGGAACAAACCGGCGAAATGCTATCGCAAATTGAAGAAACAATCGGCGGTTTACGAATTGTGAAAGCTTTTAATGCTGAACATAAAGTTGAAGAAAGGTTTGCCAAACTGAACGAGAAAATTCGTAAAACTTTCACGAACTTACATCGTCGTTATAACCTGGCTCATCCGCTTGGCGAGTTAATCGGAACAGCTGTAATCGCTGTTTTGCTTTGGTTTGGAGGAACTCTTATTGTTGGCAACAACAGCACCATTAGCGCCGCCGAATTTATATATTATCTCGTTATTTTTTACAGCATTATCGCTCCTGCAAAAGACCTGTCTAAAGCATCTTACAGTATTCGAAAAGGCCTTGCATCTCTCGAACGTGTCGATAAGATTTTATTGAGCGAAAACACCATTAAAGAGCCTGAAAAACCGGTCTCGATAAATAGTTTTAACAATGCGATTGAATTTCGTAATGTAAGTTTCCGTTATCAGACCGATTGGGTTTTACGGGATATTAATCTGGTCATACCCAAGGGAAAAACTGTGGCGCTGGTTGGACAATCAGGGTCAGGCAAATCGACTTTAGTCGATTTGGTTCCCCGTTATTACGATCCTGAAATCGGTCAGGTTTGTATTGATGGCATTGATCTCCGTCAAATCAGAACTCACGATATCCGCGCTCAATTGGGCAATGTCAATCAGGAGGCTATTTTGTTTAACGATACTTTTTTTAATAATATTATTTTCGGAGTCGAAAATGCAACGATGGAACAAGTGGTTGAAGCTGCACGAATTGCCAATGCACACGATTTTATCATGGCCACTGAAAATGGTTATGAAACCAATATAGGCGACAGAGGCAGTAAGCTTTCAGGCGGTCAACGGCAGAGAATCAGTATTGCACGCGCCATCCTGAAAAATCCTCCGATTCTGATTCTTGATGAAGCAACTTCGGCCCTCGACACCGAATCGGAAAAATTAGTGCAGGAAGCCCTGGAGAATCTTATGAAAAACCGGACGACTTTGGTAGTTGCGCACCGTTTATCAACCATTAAGCACGCCGATGAAATATGTGTACTGCACGAAGGTCAGATTGTTGAACGCGGTAAACACAAAGAATTGATCGCGTTGGGCGGGTATTATAAACGATTGGTTGATATGCAATCATTTTAAAATCAGACATAATTACTCAGCACCCTCTATTTTTATAACCTTTTGATTTTCAGTTTGACTTTGTCGAACTGAAAATCAAA
>DIFH01000015.1 GCA_002427615.1 Paludibacter sp. UBA5753 | reverse complement strand
ACCCTTTTCAATTAATATAAACAATTAACAACAAATTAGCTTAGCATCTGATTTTTACTGGTCTTACAAATGGGTAGTACCATAGAATTCTTAATTTGCTTTCTTCGTTTGAACTCATGGTTTTAAAATTATTTACATTACGCCTACAAAGAAAAATCCTTACTGTGCAAAAATTTTGCACAGTGGTGCTTTTTCTTTGCCGAAAATAAGTAGTCATTTCTCAACTTTAGCAAGTATAGAACACACTAAAAATCAGACTACTTGTTTAAATGGTAAAAATGTTTACCTTTGAGGCAAAATAAAATTCACATAAAAAATAACATAAGTTATGAAAACAATCGTACCATCCACAAAGTTGAGGGCGTTATACGAATTCCTCACTTCTCTTAGTCTAAGCACAAATACGCAAAAATCTATTATGAAAGATTTATTAAGAAAGGATAATCACAAAGGGTTGGTAAAGTTATTTGAGGAGAGTTACAACTACGTTAAAAATTCCTACGATAATAAAAATGAACCATTCTTCAAAATAAATAAAAGAAAACCAATCGAAGGCAGAACATCTTTAAAATCTACTAACGATGTTATTTTTCATTTCATTAATAGTGGTAAAAAGTTATGTGTTACTCCATCTATTTACGATTTTGAGTATATTGAGCGAGAAGTAAGCCCACTCCGTACTACAAATGCTATTTTTTCTAATGGTGAACCGGCTAGAAGCTCAGGGACAGGTGGCCTTGATTTTATTGGGTGGAATACTTCTAAAAATTTACCAGTCTTAGGAGAAATAAAAGTCGAACCCGATCAGAATCCTTTTTATGCATTAATTCAGCTATTAACATATTTTTCAGAAATTAGCACTCCGAATCAAATTGATAGAATTAATAATTATAAGCTATTTGGAACAGCTAATAGCTTAACGTATGATAGCAAATTTTATTTTTATATAATTTCTTGCCGCCAAGTAAATTCGTCTAAAAAGTATGATGATTTGCTTCCAAACGCAAAGGATTTAGCAAAAAGCATCTGTAAGCAAATAAATAATATTGAAGACATCTTATTCTTTCATTTAGACCCAATGACTAAAGTTATCACACAAGAATGATGAAATTCAAAATCCACCGAGGCACCCATGAAATAGGCGGTTCGTGTGTGGAGGTCTGGACCGAAAACACACGAATATTGCTTGACTTCGGCACGCCCTTAGTCAATAGGGATGGAAGTGAATTTAACTTTAGCAAATTCAAGAACCTAACAACTCCAGAATTAATTGAACAGGGTGTGTTGCCGGACATTAAAGGGCTTTATAACGATACTGACAAACTGATTGATGGTGTTATCATTTCTCACGCACATCAAGACCATTACGGATTGCTTAATTACATTCATAAGGCTGTTAAACATTATTTAGGTGAGGCTACCCATAAATTAATTGAACTAAACAATTTATTTACACAGCAAGAAATACACATTGAGTGTATTAACTATTTTGAAAGAGAAAAAACGTTTCAAATTGGTGATATTTCCATCACGCCTTATTGGGCTGACCATTCCGCTTTTGATGCATATTCATTTTTAGTGGAAGCGGAAGGTAAAAGTCTGTTTTATTCCGGCGATTTCAGAAGCCATGGAAGGAAAGGAAACGCTTTTAAATGGTTTACGCATAATGCACCTCAGCATGTGGATTATTTACTTCTGGAAGGCACAACCATTGGCAGAGAAAACAAACCATTTAGGACAGAAGAAGAAATTGAGAATGACTTTGTCGGGGTTTTTCAAGAGCAAAATAAAATCAATTTAATTTACATTTCTGGACAAAATATAGATAGAATTGTTTCAATCTTCAGAGCTTGCATAAAAACCAATAAAATTTTAGTTGTTGACGTGTACGTAGCGAAAATTCTGAAAGAATTATCCACTTATGCCAAAATTCCTTACCCTTCAAAAGAGTTTGAAAATTTGAGAGTTATGTTTCCTTATTACATAAGCAAAAGATTAAAAAACGAAGGTAATAAGACTATTTTATATCAATTCAAAGATTATAAAATCACCAAAGAAGAAATAAGCGAACAATCAGATAAGATTGTAATGCTTGTAAGGCCATCAATGCAGAAGGACTTAGAACATATAACAGGGATTGATGGTGGAAACCTGATTTATTCAATGTGGGAAGGATATTTGCAAAAATCAGAGATAAAGAAATTCATTGACTATTTGACAAGTCGCAATTTCACAATACATAAAATTCATACTTCCGGTCACGCAGACACTGAAACATTAAAACAAATGGTTGAAGCAATAAAACCAAAAAATATTGTTCCAATTCATACTTTTAGTAAAAGCGAATATGCCGGGATTTTCTCGACTCCAATAGTTGAAATAAACGATGGAGAAACAATTGCTATCGACTGACTCTAAAATTCATAATGTATGCCATTAAAAATTCTATACATTCATGGCTTTGGCAGCACGGGCAACAGCCAAACCGTTGCGGGGCTACAAAAAATACTTGGCAATGAAGCAACTATTCTCGCGCCTCAGTTCTCTAATGACTTAAGTACGGTAGCACAAATAGAACAAAATATTGCAGAAGCCAAAAAATACAAGAATGAATTTCATCCAAATGTTGTGATTGGCTCGTCATTTGGAGGCTTTATTGCTACTTTTTTAAACGGAAGTCCACGCATTTTAATAAACCCGTGCTTGCGTCCTTCGGAGTGCTTGCACAATTTTTCGCCAAACATGAGTAAAGAAGACATAGAACTGCTTAAAGCCTTAGAAACTTCCCACGATATAGACGGAGAGATGCGATATGAGATGTACGGATTGTTTGGACTGCAAGACGAATTGTTTTCTTATCTCAATTTGTTCAAAAAACAATACGGCGAAAGCAAAACCTACACTATGCCTTGCGGACACCGTATAGATGAAGAAAATATAAAAAATCATCTGTTACCAATTCTATCGGAAATAAAGAAAATATGGAAAGTTTGACTGCTGATTCGTTTTCTTCATTTGGTATATTTTAACTTTTGATGATAAGGATAATATATAGAAATCAATGAATTAGCACCTTATTCTTTAGTGTACATTTTTGTTTTTTAAAGAAAAGAAATTAATTCGTATTATAATAAGTCAACTTAAAAAACTTATAAAGATGTCAATGAATGATTTAGATATACAGGAATTTGAAAGACGCTTTGCTGTCGAGTTCGATGGCATTGAAGATTTTCATTCAGGAATAGCAGTGGTTAATATAGATGGTAAATTTGGTGGTATTAATAAGAAAGGAAAAATTGTAATTCCACTGATTTATGATTACATTTCCGACTTTAGTGATAATATGGCTGTCGCATATATCGATGACAAAGGTGGTTTTATCGACACCAAAGGCAAGCAAATAGGATCAATGATTTACGACGGTATATGTGGCGAATTTATTAACGGTTTTGTAAAAGTGTGTATTAATGAGAAATTCGGATTTGTCAATAAAATGGGTGAACTTGTAGTTCAATGTATTTATGACAGTGCGGAAGATTTTACAAAATTCGGTATGGCAAAAGTGTGCATTGATGGTAAATATGGATTTGTTAACAGTATTGGCGAACCAATAATTCAATGTATTTATGACAGTGTAAAAGATTTTGCATACGGTATGGCAATAGTGAGCATTAATGGGAAATATGGAATCGTTAATAAAATGGGCGAGCTGGTAATTCCGGCTATTTATGACAATGCAGAATATTTTACAGATGGTGAATTCATCGTTAAACAGGGCAAGACGTGGGGAATTATTAATAAAGAGGGAGATGTAGTAATTGATTTAAAATACGATAAAATCTATGGTAAAAGCAATGGTTATATCATTGTTGAAATCAACGGAGTGGTGCAAAGAATTGATTATACAGGAAAAATTTTAAGCTATAGAGAATTGCAAACCATATATAATAGAAAATCTAAATAGCTACCTCCAAATTCGTTTGTATCTCGGTGAAAGTTTAGGGTAATCTATCGGTTCATAGATTTTAGTGGATGAATTATATGCAAAATCAGAAATTATCGAAAACGCATTTATTAAACTAAAATGAGTCGCTCCGGCAGGTGCTTTCACTTGACTTTTGCATTGAAAGCCTCAACGGACCTCAGTGTTTGTTCACTTCTTTTGTTAGTATAACTTCTTGTTTAATTTACTTTCCTCTATTGACATTTTTACAAAATAGTTAAGTAAAAGTGAAAACACAAGAGTTTAGTATCTATAAATGATTATAATATGTTATATTTGCATCATGAAACAATTTGTGAGTATTCAACCTGAAATGCTTCGCTGGGCCATTGGTCGGGCGGGTTATACTGTTGAGGAAATGTCTGAAAAAGTTCCTCAACTAACCGCATGGTTGGATGGTACGAAACAACCCACCGTAAAACAATTAGAGGATTTTTCCAAAAAGATTTATCTGCCTTTTGGTTATTTCTTTCTTCCCGAACCTCCGCGGGAAGAACTTCCTATTCCATTTTTCAGAACAAACAACAGCGTTCAGAAACAAGTCAGTATCAATGTTTATGATACTATTTTGTTACTTCAACAACGTCAGGACTGGTTACGGGATTATCTGAAAGAAAATGAATTTGAAGAACTTGATTTCGTAGGTAAATATAACAGCAAGAGTGAAGTCAAAACAATTGTGAATGATATTCGCCAGGTTCTCGAATTACCAGAAAACTGGGCAGCAGGATTCAGAACATGGGATGATGCCTTGGGGAATTTGGTACAGGCAATTGAAGATAAGGGAATTATCGCAGTATTTAATGGAGTGGTTGAAAACAATACATCCCGGAAAATTCAGGTAGATGAATGTCGGGGCTTTGTATTAGTTGATAAAGCTGCACCGTTTATGTTTATCAATAATGCCGATAGCAAAGCAGCCCAGATGTTTACGATTGTGCATGAGCTTGCCCATATATGGACTGGAAAAAGTGCCGGATTTGATTTCCAAAAATTAGAACCTGCCAACGATGAAAATGAAATACTTTGTGATCGGGTTGCGGCGGAGTTTTTAGTTCCCGAAACTGCATTTACCCAAATATGGAATACAGGGGTTGGCATAAAAGGAGCAACGCGTTATTTCAAGGTAAGTGAAATAGTTATTGCCCGCAGGGCATTAGATACGGGAAAGATCAGTAAAAAAGATTTTTATGCTTTTTATGATGAATATATCCATCGGGAATCTGAAAAGAAAGCAGCTCAAGGTTCCGGAGGCGATTTTTATGCAACCACCCGCAAACGTTTAAGTATCGGTTTCGCAACCCATATTTATAATGCTATCAAGTCCGGTGACCTGTTGTACCGTGACGCTTACAAACTCACTAGTTTAAAAGGAGATACTTTTCAATCCTTCTTTTCACAAAACTTCAGGATGGCATGAGTATATTCGTTGTTGATAGTAACTTTTTCATTCAGGCACATCGGGCACATTACCCGCTTGATGTTGCTGTAAGCTTTTGGGCTAAGGTGAGACAACTAGCGCATGATGGGAAAATTATCAGCATCGACAAAGTAAAAGATGAGTTGTATGATAATAATGATTCATTAAAAGAATGGTGTAAAGCTAATCTGCCTGATAATTTTTTCAAAGATACGGATGAAGTGATGGGCTCTTATGCTCAAGTAATTGGCTGGGCGGTATCAAAATCTGTTCAATACAAAGCTGCTGCCCTTAATGAATTCCTGGATGCCAACGAAGCCGATGCTTTTATTGTTGCTTATGCTTTACATGATAAAGCAAATCGGATAATTGTTACTCATGAGGTTGCTGCTCCCAATGCAATGAAGAAAATCAAGATTCCTGATGCTTGTGTTGCATTGAATGTAAGCTACGTAAATACCATGGAAATGTTCAGACAATTAGGAGAATCGTTCTAAAATCTCCATCCGTGAACCCATTCAATTGTTAATCGTTTTCTATTACTACACATTTGTTTGATTTGTTGGGTAATGCAACCATTGCTGACAGACTCCAATCTTCACAAAAAATTAGTTTTTTCATTTGAATTATTGATTGAGTAATTTTAATAAGTTAACACGTTACAAATCTACAAATAATATTCCGATAATTTTTGAATGATACTTGCCAACTTTTCACGAACTGCTTGAGGCGATAGAACTTCCAGATATTCACGCTTTTGTAGAATCTCCTGATAAAAATCGTCAGTAGGAGAAAGCCAATAACTAAAAACAGTGTAATCTTGGGTTGATTCAACTACTTGTTGCGAATGGTGCAACGGTAAAGCAAGTAGATATTGTGTTGTTTCAGCATAAGCTTTGATGTTGATTTCACAGGCTTTGTCCGTATCGGTCTTCATAATACCAATTGAAGCATTCAGAAATTCGGCAGCAACAAAATCAACTGGAAAAACAAACTTTTCAGTTGTTGCGGTCAGTTCTTTAATTCTGTCAAGCGCATACACTTTCACCTTATCTTCAGTTTTGGTTCTTCCATATACATACCAGCGTTGGTTGAATAGTTTTACAAAATAAGGATAGATTTCAATTTCAAGAGGCGTTGGACTCCAAAATGGATGATAGGTCATTATCACGATTTTGTTTTCTCTAATTGCCTTTATTATTTCGGCTAAAAATGATTGAGCTGATGGCACTTCATCAAGTATGATTCTGTCCTTTATATCTTTACTTTCCTGAATGATATTGCTAATAGAAAAACTGTTCAAAAGCCATTTAATCAGTTTGTTTTTGCCAAACTCTTCAAACTCTTCAATATAATATTCATTAGTGATAGGATTACACCCAATATTTATATCAAAAATTTCTTCAATAGCAATTTTATGATTGTGGAAAGTTCTGCGGGTCAAAGGCTTCCCAATTGACAAATTACTTTTCAACCACTTAGAATTAATCTCTTTAAGTGATATACTTCCGACATTATAAATAGTATCTGCAAGCCAGATATATTTATTTAGAATGTTTAGAGCCATAAGGTGATTGATTTTGTGTGCAAAAAAAATATATAAGTGTGCAAAATTGTTGCACAAGGTAGGAATAAATTTCGTACTATCAAAAAAAGAAATATTCAAAAAAAGAAATGTGGTCAGGCTTTGCCTGTAAGATAATTACGGGCAACTCCGCAAGGCAAATACCAAGCAAGCGAGTGCAGAGCAAACTTGTTTGAGCTATGCCGAGAGTAACCGGTATTCTTGTAAAAAAATCTCCAACCACAAAAAATCCTTACCATTCGTTTCGCATGGATTTCACAGTCTTTTTAGTGGATTCCGCACAATCCACCCTGTTGTTGTTTTTTCCTGTCACACTTGCCTGCCAGAGGCAGGTTTTTTGCAAAAGGCAAAAAAGAAGTTTGCACTCCAACCGCCACCACCGTGCGCCAACTTTATTCTCCTAATCACATATCCGTGAGGACAGGGTTTTCGATTTTCGGGATGATTTGTTTGACAAACAGATTTTGAGTGCGCTAAAAAGGTGGATCGATAGGTGAGAGAATACGCTTGAAGTTATGGGGATTTCCACTCCGCGCCGCGGTATTAGTATTTATTCTTATTGTAACCACGGAAGGGAAAATACGAAAAAAAAATGAAAAATTGGCGGAAGAGGGTCTTTTCAATCATTCGTTCCCTTTGGATTAAAATTCAGCGGGAATATTTTCAAAATATCGAATTCTTTGTATGGTTCGATGTTCCCCCCTTTTTTATTAATCTTATGGCGCGCTCTCATAATTCTTTTTTCTGAAATCTCCCGGCGATATTCCTTCCTTCTCTTTGAAAATTCTGTAAAATGAACTGTCGCTTTTAAAACCTGATAACTCGCCTATCTGGCTTAATCCTAATGTTTTACTTTCGTGGTCTTTTAGTAATTTTTTTGCGTGTTCTATTCTGCATTGGTTTATTAAATCGCTGAAATTAGTTTTTAATTCTTCATTTACAACTTTTGAAACATACGTTCGGTTTGTATTTAATTTTGAAGAAACATCTGTAATGCGTAAATCGTTTTTTTTGTAAATTTCTTTCTTTATCAATAATTCCTGCAAGTCTTCCAACAATCTGTGTTTCAAATTTTCAGCATAATAATCATTATTTAATTTGTTTTCTTCATGCTGAATATTTTTAATTTCATCTGCTTTTACGTCCTTTAAAAAAGTAGCTAACGTAAATTCTTGTGTGTAACCCAAATAACCTATAATAAAAAGCAAGCATCCAAAGAGTAAAGCAGGTAATAGTAAAATCCACGTAGAATAAGTAAAAAATGATTTCCCTAGAAAATTAACAATACTTGACGCTATTGATGTGGCTACAAATATGTAGAGTAAACTGTTAAAATGCTGTAAAGTTTTACCTTCTGTATCTGAGTAATAATTTCGTATTTTTTTATTGTAATCCAAAATGTATTTTCTGCCAAAATAAACAACAGGTATTAATTGAATAAAAAACACGACTTTAAAAATTCTTAATTTAATTATTTGTAAAGATAATAATGGACTTAGTTCTGCATAATTTGAGTAATTTCTTTCATATAAAATATTTTTTGTGAAAAAATCCATTTCATTGTCAGACATATTCATATATATCATTATTGAAAACAGAAACATCAAAAAAGATGGAATTAGTATCCAAAAATCTTTCAGTTTGAGCAAAGTTTTTCGGGAAATTAATTTGATGTAAATGAAATAGAGCGGATAAACTGAAAGTGAACAAAAAACATAAATATTCTCCCAAAAACCATAGAATTTATACTCGTGATTAAAGTAAGCTGCGTGTCCTACATATAACAAAAAAGCTATGAGCATGTAAAATCCCAAAAACATCTTTGAGTGGTTGCGACTTTTATATTCGAGAAGCAAAAGTATGCTCCAAAAAGCACATACGAACATTGGTATGGTGGAAATCACTGTTTTAAGCATCGGATATAAATGAAAGTTTACAAATATAGACATTATTCTTTTTTAATCCAAAGAACTTTATCCATCTTTTGTAAGTTTTTTTTACGATTTGAGAGGTTTTTTTTACGATATGGGATAAAGGTATAAATAAATTTTGAATACATTTGTATATATTTGTTAAAATCATATCATACTTAAAATAAATTCAACAACTTATAAATGACAGTATGAAAAAACTATTTCTTTTTTGGGGATTAATTTTGATCTTTGCAAGTTGCAAAACTTCAAATCCACCGGATAATCCCGATGACCCCGATGACCCTAATAATCCTCCCATTGTAACAGTAGATTCCCTGGGTGTATCCATTTCTGATATTACTTTTACCGCTGAAAAAGATGCAAGTTTAATAGTCATTAAAACGAATAAATCCTGGACTGCAACTGAAACTGCTGATTGGCTTTCACTTTCAGCAACTTCAGGGAATAAAAATACCGGTATTTTAGTTGGGGCAACAAAAAACGATGGTTTTACAAGAGAGGCAACCGTAACTTTCAACGCGGGGGATAAAACTTCAGAATTAAAAATTACACAAGCCGGATCTTCAAAGATTTCATTCAATGTAAACAATGTTACTTTCAATATGATTTTGGTTGAAGGCGGTCAATATAATATGGGAAGTAGTGAAGATCAATCCATCTTTGGATATCCTCATTTGGTTCAACTTAGCGATTTTTACATATCGGAAACCGAAGTTACTAACGAACTTTGGAAAGCCGTAAAAGGAAGTTTGCCTTACACAGACCATAATGAAACAGATCAACCTAATTTACCCGTAAGCGAAACCATTTGGAATGGAATTATAACTGATTTTATTCCTGCGCTGAATCAAACTACCGGAAAAACTTTCCGTTTACCAACCGAAGCAGAATGGGAATACGCAGCGCTTGGCGGTAAAAAAACGCACGGTTATAAATATGCCGGAAGCAACACGCTGGACGATGTGGCCTGGTATAATCAGAATGCCGCCGCCGCAAAACACAATGTGAAAGAAAAACTTTCAAACGAACTTGGGCTTTATGATATGAGTGGAAATGTAAATGAATGGTGCAGCGATTGGTACGATAATTATTACGGCTGGCCTATTGTAAATCAATCTGTTCAAATACCGGCTTTGGAGACTAATCCAAAAGGACCAGCTACAGGAACTAAAAAAATAGTGCGTGGGGGAAATTTTGAAGATGATGAAATGTGGGGTAATTCACACTGCAATGTTAAATATAGATACAGCATAACGCCAAACGGATATGACGGATGTTGGGGCAATACAGGAGCCCCCGATGAACCCACTTGTTTTTTCAGTAAAAATACCGGCTTCCGGCTTGTAATTTCATTGTAACTCTAAAAATTAAATCATTATGAAGGTATACATTTTAATATTCACATTGATAGGCTCTTTATTATGTCTTCATTCCCAAACTATCGTAAAAATGGAAATTCCACCACAAGCAAAAGAGCCCTTGGAAGTGGTGGTGCTATTTGACGAACAAGTTCCCGAAGGAATGCCTGTGGTGTTGGGATTGATGGGATACAGTGTTACAGGCGGCATTGAACCATACACGTATGAATGGATTCAAAACGGGAAAGTAATCGGAACAGGCGACGTGGCAATAATCACTCCCACTAAAGGCGATAAATTTGAACTGAAAGCCATAGATAAAAACCGCTGTTTTTCTGTAAATTCGTTTTCAATGAAAGTGATTGCCAGAATTGGCAGCCAGGACAAAGAAAAAGGAAGTGAATATAAAATCTTCCCTACGCTGGTAAAGAATGGACTCCTGCACATCACCCTGCCCGATGCTGAAAGTCCGCTACGCGCAAATGTTCGGATTTTTGACACGAACGGTGCGCTGAAGTATCAGCATCAAATCATCGGCAGCGCTGATGTAACGTGCGAACTTGCTGCAGGAACGTACTTTGTTTCGGTGCAAACCAATGACTATCACAAGGTGGTGAAAATCATTGTTCAACAATAAATCATCAATTTAAAATACAAGCTATTAACAAATCATGAAAACAACAATGCCATGAAAAAAGTAATATTATTTTCCGGATTAGGGTTAACAATACTTGGATTACTCTTATCAGTTCAAGGATGCGATAATATCGATATCAAAAACAGCCCAACAATTGGTGGCAACACCGATTTTGCGGAAAATCAGGTAGGAAGCATTTCAAAATTAAGAGGTGAAGGATTACCTTCGGATGTTGAACTAAAAGTCGTTGATAATCAAAGTGGTGTGATAGTAATTGAAGCAAAATGTCCGGTTTCTAACAATTACAAACAATTACTTGAAAATTTAGGTTCAACTTACTTCAGTGATCAAACAAAATTTGTTGACTCACAGGGAAATTTCAAAACAAGTATCAAATTATTTAACAGTTCGGAAGGAATGGCTTTCATTGATCCGGATAACCGGCAAGTTGTTGCCATGAAATACGATGCCAAGAAGGGCGACAGTTGGAGTTATAAATATAACGGTACTGAAAAAATTGATTTTAAAGTATCATACAAATCGGAAACTGATGACTACAGTTATGTTTTCTTCAACATAAAAGTAGTAAAAGTAGAGCAAATCTTCCATGAACCGGGAATTTCCAAAATCGTGTACATCGGCAATCACAAATTCGGACTGGTAGGTATTGAATTTTATCTCGAAGACGGAACAGTCATCCAAACTTCCAGAATTTAACAGTCGACTGCACAGGTTGCTGGATTTCAACGATATTAATTTTTTTTGAAAGGAACTTGCTATGAACAGATGTTTTCATCCTGTTATCCGGGTATTATTTTGGGTTGGAATGTTGAGTCCGGCTGTATTATCGGCAGAGAAACCCGACAGTGAAGGAGCAAAAAACTTTGTATCCGGATTTTTCGCCAACAGTTCCATGCAACGGATCAAGGGCGATACCGTACAACCTGTATCGCTCGTTCAGGTATATGAATCGGAGCGATGGGTACATACACCGGTATTTGTGTATCAAAGTGCCGGTAACGGATTTGCTTTAGTGGTACAAAACAACAGCAAGTTTGCCATTGCAGGATATTCCCCAAAGGGAAAATTTCAAAAAGAGCATGTTCCTCCTTTTTTAGAGTCACTAATCAGAATATACGAGGACTCGCTCCGGATAACCGGTGAACCTACTCAACTAAGTTTCAACGTGAAAGCAGCCATGGAGCCGCTACTCGACGCAAAGGGGATTGCATTAAACCAGTTTAATCACGAATACGTAGGCGGTTGTGCGACAGGATGTGTAGCTACGGCTTTAGCTCAAATTATGGCTTATCACAAGTACCCCGAAAAAGGTTCAGGATCACATTGTTTCACACATCCCATTTACGGCGACTTATGTGCTGATTTCGGGAACACAACCTACAACTGGGTTAATCCTACGGATGATGATTACAAATTACTGTCATATCACATCGGTGTAGGCATGGATATGAACTACTGTGGAAGTGTGAGTGGAAGTATGCCGTCAGCCAAAGATTATATCAGGACAATAGAGAAGTATTTCAAGTATTATGTGTTGTCAAAAAATTCAACCATAGAAAACGAGTTGCAACACGCCCGCCCGGTTTATGTAGAATTACCCGGCACTCCCGAACATGCGGTGGTAGTGGATGGTTACGACGAGGAGGGATGGTATCATCTGAATTTTGGCTGGGGAGGCAATTACAACGGCTATTATCCTCTGTTCAACAACACCTATTTCGATGTAGGGTACAAATTTGGAACGAATGCAAGCGCCTGGTATATTTCTACCGAAGCTTCTGAAGTAAACAAAACAGACTCGCTGATTCTGACGAAAATACATCAAGCATTCAATGGAAATACCGGCTGGCATCTGAACACACCAGTACAGAGCTGGGAAAATGTTGAAGTTCTAAACGGACGAGTTACCGGAATATCTTTACGGAATGAATATTTCAACGCTTTGTGTTCCATACCCGATGAGATTGCCGGATTGACAGAATTAACCTCGCTGATATTGGAAGATTTCTTTACAGGTACATTAACTACGGAAATATACAAACTAACCAAACTTAAGAATTTAACTATAATCGACAGAAAGTTTGATGGCAATTTCAAAATTCCGATAACTCCCGATTTTGGAAACCTGACGGAATTAGAAACCTGCCGTTTGAACAAGGTGGAAGGAACAATTCCGGCATCTGTCGGTAACCTGAAAAATCTGGAGA
Source organism: Paludibacter sp. UBA5753 (assembly GCA_002427615.1). Classification (GTDB taxonomy): domain Bacteria; phylum Bacteroidota; class Bacteroidia; order Bacteroidales; family Paludibacteraceae; genus Paludibacter. Next base: position 4,311 of record DIFH01000015.1, on the reverse strand, counting down.
ATCTGCATTTATATGATGGAAATTTGACAGGAACTATCCCCGTGGAACTTGTCAATCTTGCCCGTCTTAAATCTCTGGTTCTGAAAAACAATCAATTGACAGGTGCTGTTCCCGCTTCGCTGGGGCAGTTGAATAATCTGCAAACGCTTAATTTATCTGCAAACCGGCTCACACAGATAGAGGCGGGAGCATGGAACAACAGCCAATTATATGATTTGGCTCTGAACGATAATCTGATTGAAGGAAATTTGCCGGTATCATTTAAGAACTTCACGGCTTTACAAAACCTGCGCGTCCAAAACAATAAAATCTCGCTTGTACCACCGGAAATCGGGATGCTGACTAATCTGCAACGGATTGAACTGCAAAATAATCAGTTAACTGCCGTTCCGGCAGAAATGGGACAGCTAACCAAACTGACATATATTGACCTGTCCAACAACAAGATAAAAGAAATACCTGAAACCTGGTCGAGTCTGGTAAATCTGAATTACCTGACTGCCGACAGCAATATGATTTCGCAACTGCCTGACCTCAGCCTCATGACTAATTTGAACACTATCAGCATGAATTACAATCAGATTGAACAATTGCCGACTTCGCTTTGTCTGCTCCCCCAATTATCATTTGTAGAAATGAGCTACAATAAAATTAAACGCTTTCCAAAAGACATCAGCCAGTTAAAAACAGGTATTTTATATTTACATAATAATGAGCTTTCAGATACATTGCCACTCACGCTGATGAAAGACAGTGTCATGCAGATGAGACTGGACTCCAACTACTTCACTTATTCACACATACCCCGCTCCGAAGAATTGAGGAAACCGCTGGGTTATCAGAAGGAAATCAAACTCACGAACAACACAATAAAGGTGATGATGGGTGATACTGTTAGGCTGGATATCACAAAACTGTATCCCCTTGCCTTACCAGATGACAAATACTACTGGAATTTACATCCGATGTTTCAGAATACATTTGACATCAACACCCTGAAAATGGACAAAGAACTGACGATTGTTATTGATGAAAAAACTCTTCAGAATAAGTATTACTGTAAAATAATCAACGAAAACAGTCCGAAATATTATTACAGTACATACTTTCAGGGCAGTTATCATACCGGATATGCACCCTGTCTGGATTACCTGAATAGCGAGCCTGTTTCCTTCGTACTTGCTTCCGAAATGGATATACTTGCCGAAAAATATCCGGAAAACAAGGTGATAGAATCAGCTAAAATTACATCCAAAACCATAGAAGATAATATCATTACACTCGTGCCGCCCGTGAAGGTGAGAGGAACGCTCCAGTGGCAGGCATCAGCAGACGGGAAAACCTGGTTTGATCTGAGCACAACGATGACCAGAGAAGATTTAAAAGCAAATCTTGTTAGTTCGAAACCGGATGAATTGAAGATAGCTCCCAAAACGCCTGCATACTACCGATGTTGCGTGATGGATAATAATTGTGAACCGCTTTACAGCGACACACTGCATATCAAACCGCTCGGCAAAGTGCTGTACGACGAAACAATAAATGTGTCTGACGCTTCGAAAACTATAAAAGCAGACAGTATAGAGGTTACTCTGCCCAAAGGACTGTACGATAAGGATTTCCGGCTTACCATCGCAAAACTCGACAATCCTCAGGCTGCTTCAGATTCAGTAAAATCAGGCAGCGCTTATGATGTTACAGTTAGTTTTGGCGACGTGTTTGAAATGCCACTGGTAGTCAAACTGAAAACTCTTGATAAGTCAAAATTTGACGCCAGCCGCATTCATAGCTATAAAGCAGCTTATTTTGATGAAAAAGAACGCCGATGGGTAACTTACGACAACAGTTATGTCAGCCTAAAAGATACTACGTTGAATTTCGAAACCAGTCACCTCACTAAACTGCGAACGGTGCAGGATAATGGTGAATACGACCGTTTGTGGGAAAGAAACAACATACGGGTATATTACAAGGATGCGGATGAACAATTTATCAATCTTTATAAAAATCCTTCCCAGCCCTGGCATGAAGCAGGTGCGCCCGTAATGGTTCAGGATGTGGCGCATTTTATGTCCGAAATACTTCTTAAATTCACCAAATTAGGATTTAATGTTCCGCAAGTATTTTCGGTGTATATCAGAGAAATGGATGACGATGGTGTAGTAGGTTTATTGGGAATGAAAAACGGATATATGACTATCAATCGCGACGTCAGCAATGCCGAAAAACTGAGAAGTCTGCTTGCCCACGAATACATGCACTACACACAAAGCGACTTCATTTCGCCCGATCCGGGGAACATTTTCTGGATGGAATCCAATGCGCATCTCTCTGACAGGTTGATATGGGACGAAACGGTTATTCCGGTCTCTGAATCGGAAAAATACCTGCTGGATAGCAGAAAATCGGGAAATTCAATCTATAATTTTCTGGCAAAATCCTGGGATTATTGGGATAGTGGTTTCTGGACACAAAACGCTTTAGGCAATGTTAATTATTGCTACCTGGCAGGAACGTTTATTCATTATTTAAGAAAATATTCGCAGGCCGAAAAGAAGTTGGACCCAGTAGCACTCCTGAAGGAAACAACCAGCTTGAGTGGAGATACCTGGCGAACCTATTTAAGCAATTATATTGCATTCTCGATGAACTCAGTAATCGGCGACGAATATGAAAACTTTGTAAAATACATTATCGAAGGTACCAACGCAAATTTCAACATACTGCGTGAGGATAACCCTTACGGATATTTTATCAGAAATTCCATGCAGGATTCAAAAGACAATTTTGCCGATAAAATTTTCTACAAATTTGACCCCGATGAATCTGAACCTCAAAAAGATCAGATAGATATGACACTTCCTTACCTTTCGTCGAGGGTGTACCTGATGAATAATTCTGCTGAAGACCGACCGGTGGTAGTAACTTATAAACAGCTGCACGACTGGGAAAGAGAAAATAAAGTATATTACGGGTATTACGATTTCAATAATCAGAAAATGAATTTTGTTGATATCACTGATTCCCTATCCTACACCATGTTTATCGACCGGCGAACCGAAAAAACGAAAAGGGAATTCCGTAACATTGCCTTTCTGTTGTTCATAAACAAACAAAACCCGGCGAAAGCAGGTAGTGAAAGTAATTTTGAAGCAAGTTTTGAACTGAATGCAACACCTGTGCTCAATATTGAGGATATCGCATTAGTACGTCTTTCTGAAAAATCAATCCACACCTACAGCGATGGCAGAGTAACAGACTTTGGAATCAGCGGACGACTCGATTTGTCATTTGCATTTATGTATAATCCCGAATTTCGTTTCGATGAGAATTATTACAGCAGTAGCAAATCGCAATTCAATGACTCGACCTATACTGTATCCGTTCAATATGGTTATCAAATCGACCAGACATCCATCCTGAATGCGCCGACTGCCCTCAATATTTATGATATTGAACAAACCATTATTTACAACTTTGTACAATCCAGTATCGAAGTCAGGCAAAAAACCACCAACACAAACAAAATTAAAAGCTGGATAGAACTGCCATCGAAAGAAGAAAAAAGCGGTTGGTTGAATTCCATCACGACTGATAACCAAACAGTTACTTTCAATAAAATTTCTGAGATGAATTTCAATCTTGTGAATGAGAGTGCATTCGGAGAGGTGATACAATTTTCTACCACCTCAACAGCAGCTACTAAAGCAATGGTAGGAGACATCACCCATACAATTAGAAGAACTAGTTTCGATAAAACCGGTGAAGTTTTATCTGTCGAGAATTCCAACTATGTCAGTACGGATTTCAGTCAGGAAGGCATAACGGCCGAATTATATCTGCACTATAAATAGTCGTTCCTTAATATAAATTAAATCTCAGTATATAAACAATATACCTTCATAAACATCTGTATATATTTGCAGAATTTCGTTAATTTACTGCATAAAAGCCTGTATATTAAGAATAGATTTCCGGGGACTAAATTACCTGTAGTACAAAAGGGTATTCAGATATATGCCGCTGCTACCGGATGGAATTTGAAGTGAATGATGGAAAAACTGAAAGAGAATTTTTTGATTCATATTTTTCAAATTTACATAAAATAATATTTGAACAATCAGCCTGCTTTAAAATAAATTATTAAGGAATGACTATCTATCAACATCTCAATAATTTAGAGCAACCTGTTTCAATTCGATAATTTAGAATTACCCTATCTATCAAACAGATATCGTTTTCTTATAAAACAGTCAACTCTTAATTCGCATTTATCATACTTATTGACCGAAAATCCCGTTCTTTTGTAAC
>DIFH01000124.1:24107-25490 GCA_002427615.1 Paludibacter sp. UBA5753 | reverse complement strand
TACACAAATCTGAACTCGAAGACTCTCAACTTACTGAACAACAATTTTTTTTGTCCGGATTAGCTGCAAAATGGGTTAAGCTCATTCCTCGCTTTCGTCGGAATTCTCTTCTGAACGATTCATCATACTTGGTTTACCTTCGAGTTGCGCGGCAGCATCTACGCTGAATGTTCCATCCGTCACAATTTCTTCTCCTTCTTCAAGCCCATCGAGTACTACATAACTGTTTCCCAACATAGGTCCGATTTCGATTTCACGCATTTTGAAATTAAGGTCTTGGGTCTCGGGTTCTTTGACATACACGACCGAACGTTTACCTGTCCATAAAACGGCTGTGCGCGGGATGACCAACTTATCCCGGTACTCGTTGAGATTTGCTTTTACAATACCAATTGCAAACATTTCAGGTTTCAGTTTTCCATCGGCATTGCTTACTTCTACGCGAACTTTAGCTACCCGGTTTACCGGATCAATCATCGGATCGATAAAGCGTATATTTGCCGTAAAGGTTTTTTCAGGGAGTGCCTTTAGCGAAAACGTGATGCTATTTCCTACTTGCAGGAAAGCTAAATCGCTTTCGTAAGCATCGAACTGTACCCACACCTGCGAGAGATTCATTACATCAAACAATACAGTACCCTGCGAGACATAATCGCCTGTATTTACCCGTTTGTTGCTAACAATTCCCGATGTGTTGGAATATACTTCAATTTTGGTTTTTACCTGCCCTGAGCTTTCAATCTGTGCAATCTGATGGTCGCTCAGCATCCATTGCTGTAATCGTTCTTTGGCTGCTTCGTAAATTTCAGGTTGCAGTTGTTTGCTTTTGGCTGCTTCGAGCAATTCCTGCTGAGCCGTAATCAGATCGGGCGAATAAATAAGCGCCAGCAACTGTCCTTTGCTTACCCGCTCGCCTGTAAAGTTCACCAATAGTTTTTCTATCCGTCCGGCCGTATAGGCTACCTGATTTTGTAACAATCTTTCGTCGGCCTGTACTTTGCCGAACAAACGTACTTCCTTCGAAGGCAGTTGTCGACTGACGATGGATGTAGCGATATTAGCCAATGCAGCCGCATTTTCTGAAAAATGGATAGCGTCGGCATCCATCTCAGCAGTACTGTTTTGATTCAGCAGGATCAAATCCATGGCACATATCGGACATTTTCCGGGTTTATCCATTTTGATTTGAGGATGCATAGAGCAAGTCCAAATTTCATTTTTTGCTTCTTCTGCCGAATGATCGTGTTCATCCTGTGCTACTTTTGGCGAATGAAACAGCATCCAACCAATAACAAGTCCGGCCATAATAAAAAGTCCGTAACGGACATATTTGTTTGAAAATATTGTTTTCATAAATGTATTTACTATTTACTATTTACTATT
>DIFH01000124.1:307-24039 GCA_002427615.1 Paludibacter sp. UBA5753 | reverse complement strand
TACTATTTACTATTTACTATTTACTGGTTAATTAATGCGACATTATATTCTTTTCATTATTTGTGTGTTGAATGCAAATTGATTTTAATTATGAATTGTGCATTATGCATTATGAATTATCAATTGTTTACCAGGCGCTTCACCCATGCTACCGATTTATTAAAATCCACCAACGCTTCCACTTGATTTAGTTCGTAGGCAAGCAACTGTTGACGAATTTCCAGTATATCGGTCATGCCGGTGGTGGAAGATGAAAATGTTTTTATCAGTATGTTCAACGATTTTTGGGCTAACTTACTTTGGTTCTCGTATAGTTTCATTCTCCGTTGCGCGTCGTAATACAACTGTAATGCTTCGTAATACTCAGTCTGCAAAGCATTGGCTGTTGCCTGATAGTTTTGTTCCGAAGCTGCTTTTAAAAAGCTGGTTTCAGTTTGCATAGCTTTGTATTTTTTACGATAAACGGGTAAAGTAACTGTGAGCATGGGCATAATCATATCATCGCCGTTCATAGGCGATGTTGACATTCCGCTTTTGCTGATTACAGAATAATTCAACCCTAAGCCCAGCATGGGCAATCCCATTTTTTTCTGCATCTTTTTACGTGCGTCAAGCGATTGTTGATCGTATCGCAACATATTCAGCATGGGATTCCGGGTAAACATGGAATCGGCAACCGACAAATATGCTATATTCAAAGGTTCGCTTGTCAGCAGATTACTTATCAGAACAGGGGCGGTTAACGATCTGTTTAACCGGCTATTGAATTTTGATAAAACAACCTGTTCTTCATTTTTCAACAGCGCTATGGAGTTTTCCAAATCACCTATCTCCATCTGAATACGATAAACATCGCTGAGTGATGAAGTGGCAGAAGCTGAACTCATCGACGAACTCATTGCGCTTCCCGCACCCGAAACATTTGCAGGAATGGTTGATGCCGACAACGTTGAATTGCCACCCATGCCTCCCATTCCGGCAGAACTTCCGCCAGTTGATCGGGCGCTGCTTTTCGGCATGTTCCCTCCACCTGAAGACGGACTGCCGCTTATGGATGCTGATTTGAATTTTATTACCGACAAGCTTTCAATCGTCTTCAAAAGCGCAATGTTTTCCTGTGATATCTCCATGTTACGCCTGATTTTATATAAGTCGTACCCTATACTCTGAACTTCATAAAAAACCTGCAATTTTGCATCAACAAAAGCTTCATATTTCGCCTTTGCCATCAGACTCATTTCGTCTTTGGCATTTTTGAGCGTCCCGAACCACGGAAACATCTGCATTAATTTAATATCTGCCACCTGATTTCCGGCCATTAATTCCATCGGACTGAGAAAAACGCCCATCTCCAATTGTGGATCGGGCAAGGAATTTACCTGAGGAATTTTTTGAAGGGCAGCCTGATATTCATTGAATCGCTGCATGACAGTCGGATTGTTTCTTACGGCCATCTCCAGATAATAATTCAGAGAGTCTTGCGAAAAAACTGAAACATTTTGAAACAAAGTAATGCAGATTATTATGCCAATGGCGATATATTTATTTTTTATCTTTCTCATTTTATTACTCATTTAATTATAAATGTGAATAACCGTGGGTAAACCCTAAAAAACCAACCTTGGAAGGGTTGAACAACTTAATTATGTGATATTCAGCCCCTTCAGGGCTAATTTTTATAGTTTCTTCCACGGGCTTCACCCGCGGTTATTTACATTAAAGTCTTTCAGGTGAGGTGTCAAATATCTGGTATTTGTAAAAAAATCTTCGTTTTATTTTTAGATGTCAGGGCTACGCCCCTTGTTTTTATATTTACCGTTTGTATTACCAAGATTTGAGGGCTACGCCCCTATTTTAGCAACGTAGTTGTGATAGCTTTGTAGTAAAATAGAACCAAATGTTATAAAAGGGACGTAGCCCTGACATCTAAATCAGTACGATGTTTTAGAAAAACATATTGTTATTTTTCACATCCCACCTTTCAGGCTTTTTTCACCGCATGTTCACGCCACATAGCTTGAAAAAGCGGAACTACAAAAATGGTCATCACCTGTATAATCATACCTCCGAAGGTTGGAATCGACATAGGCGCCATTATTTCCGCTCCTTTGCCGGTTGATGTGAGTACCGGCAACAAAGCGATTACCGCCACAGCGGTAGTCATCATGGCGGGCCGAACGCGCCTTTTACCTGCTGCAATCACTGCTTCGCGCACTCCATCTACCGTTGAAGGATGTCTGTCTTCGAAAACCTGATGAATATAAGTTCCCATAATCACTCCATCGTTGGTAGCAATCCCAAATAACGCGATAAACCCAACCCAAACGGCAACACTTAAATTGATAGGGTGCATTTGGAAAAGATCCCGCAGATTGACATCTGCCACCGAAAAGTTAAGAAACCAATCCTGACCGTACAGCCAAAGCATAATAAACCCACCTGCAAAAGCCACAAAAACGCCTGAAAAATGAATAAATGAGGCTGTAATGGTTTTAAACTGAAAATACAATAGCAATAAAATCAGAATCAAACTGATAGGAATAACGATGGATAACCTTTCGGTAGCTCGGATTTCGTTTTCGTAATTCCCTGCAAATTTATAGGTTACACCTTGCGGCATTTTCAATTCGCCTGAATCCATTTTTTTTTGTAATACTTCCGAAGCTTCATTTACAACATCAACTTCGGCTTTGCCTTCAACTTTGTCAAATATTACGTAACCCACTAAAAATGTATTTTCACTTCGTATCATTTGCGCGCCTCGCGTATAATCAATGTCGGCAATTTCGCTTAACGGTATCTGACTTCCATTCATGGCAGGGATCAATATCCGTTTAATATCTTCGGGATTGTCACGTAACTCTCTGGCATAGCGCACACGCATTGGGAATCGTTCGCGACCTTCTACCGAAGTACTTAACGGCATGCCACCCATTGCCACCTGCAATATTTCCTGTACATCGCTCACCGTCATGCCGTAACGCGCCATATTCTCACGATTCAGTTTTATTTCCAGATAAGGCGCTCCCACAGCGCGGTCGTAAAATACCGATGAGGCTTTTACCGAATGAACATCTTTCAATGCTTTTTCAAACTGCATACCCGCCTGTTCAATCGTTTCCAAATCCGGCCCATACACTTTCAATCCCATGGGCGCGCGCATTCCGGTCGAAAGCATTACTATGCGGGTCTCGATAGGTTGTAACTTCGGCGCTGAAGTTAATCCGGGAATATTGGTAACTTTCACTATTTCGTTCCATATATCGTTGGGTTTCTTTATTTGCGGTCGCCACTGGCGAAAATACTCACCATTGTCAGATGCCATCAAACTATCGACAGGAATGATTCGAAAAGCATCTTTTTCGGGTTGGTAAGTTGTGGCATTCTTCAATAAATATGCTCCATCGCTGTTTGTTTTAAAACGCATCCTGTGCCCGTTTTCGTCCAATACATATTCCGAACGATAATTGATTGTATTTTCAAACATTTGAACAGGCGCCGGGTCTAACGATGAATTTACGCGTCCCCACTTGCCCACAGCCATCTCTACTTCGGGAATAGCCGATAAGCGTTTATCAAGCGTTTCAATATATTGCAGATTTTTTTCGATGCTCGAATGAGGCATGCTCGTAGGCATTAAAAGAAATGAACCTTCATTCAGCGAGGGCATAAATTCCTTGCCAATGCCCGGAAATGTTTTGGACGGAGCATGCCAACCAATTTTATCAAATCCTTGTGCAACCAAACCAAATGTTTTATCAAATCCCTGCCATATTACCCAGCCGAGCACTAAAGTAAATGCCGGTAGTAGCAGAAACTTCCACTTATTCAGCAACGCCCAACGAAGTATCGGTTCATAAAAATGAACCATACTCATCAGCGCTGCCAATATTACGGTTACAATACCTGCAACAAACAAAAAATTAACGATGGTGCCATTGTGTGCTCCCAGAGGTAACCATTCAACAGTTAAATAATAAAGCGCAACAAGCACAGTTATGGCAATATTGATATAATTCGGATATTCTTTCCGTTTGTCAGACCATTTATAATCCAATAAATTATTTACCCCAACAACTACCAATGCCAATGCCGGTATTACTTGCCAGATAGCAACGATACAAATGCCTGCCAGTATCAATACTCCGTTCAAAATTCTTCTGATCTTTTTTGTGTCAATCCGTATATCGAAAAGAATATGCACCAATGTTGGTAAAACAACAATACCTAAAACAAAAGCGGAGATAAGAGCAAATGATTTGGTAAATGCCAGTGGATGAAACATTTTCCCTTCGGCGGCTTCCATGGCAAATACAGGCAGAAAACTCACAATGGTGGTGGCAATGGATGTTACTACTGCCGCGCGCACTTCGGTGGTAGCATCGTATATCACTTTCATCAAGTCTTTGCCCCTTACGCCCTTGTTTTCGGGCATTTCCAAATGTCGCAGAATATTCTCCACATCCACAATGCCGATATCTACCATCACGCCAATGGCAATGGCTATGCCCGACAGAGCAACAATATTAGCATCTACTCCAAAAAAACGCATCAGAATGAAAGTCATGAGCACGCCTAAAGGCAATAATCCCGCAACAATGATCGAGGATCTCAGGTTCAGCACCAATACTATAATTACAATAATGCTGATGAGAATTTCGTGGGTCAATGCCGATTCAAGCGTTCCGATAGTTTCCTTAATCAATCCAGTTCGGTCGTAAAAGGGTACGATTGTTACTTTCGAAATAGAACCATCGGGTAACGTTTTCTGAGGTAATCCGGCTTCAATTTCCTTTATCTTAGTCTTTACATTGTTGATTACCTCCATAGGATTTGAACCGTAACGCGCCACAACTACTGCACCCACAGCTTCGCTTCCGGCTTTATCCAAGCCGCCGCGTCGCGTAGCTGGACCGAAAGAAGTCATCGCCACGTCTTTTATGCGTACAGGCACATTGTTTCTGACAGAAACAACTGAATTTTCAAGGTCTTCCAGACTTTTTACATAGCCTAATCCCCTGATAATATATTCTACATTGTTTAATTCAATTGTTTCGGCGCCAATATCAAGATTGCTCTTTCTCACGGCATTCATCACGTCCATCACCGAAACGCCAAAAGCTTTTAACGCTTCGGGGTTAACATCCACCTGATACTCTTTGATAAATCCGCCTACCGAAGCCACTTCCGAAACACCTTCGGCCGCCGACAGGCTATATTTAACCTGAAAATCCTGAATAGTCCGTAATTCCTGCGGATTCCAACCTCCATTGGGTTTGCCTGTCTTCGGGTTACGCCCTTCGAGGGTGTACCAGAAAATTTGCCCGAGCGCCGTAGCATCGGGTCCTAAAGCAGGTTGAACGCCCTGTGGCAGCGTACCGGCGGGTAATGAGTTGAGTTTCTCCAATATGCGCGAACGACTCCAGTAAAACTCCACATTATCTTTGAAAATAATATAGATAAACGACATGCCAAACATCGATGTACTTCGAATCGTTTTCACTCCAGGAATACCCAGTAAAGCCGATGTAAGCGGATAACTAATCTGATCCTGAATATCTTTGGGTGAACGCCCCATCCATTCGGTGGATACAATTTGCTGATTGTCGCCAATATCAGGGATGGCATCAACGGGTACCGGATCGCGGGGTATCAGACCCGTATTCCAGTTGAATGGCGCAAACGAAATTCCCAAAACCAGAACGGTAGTCAGGAAAATAAATGTTATCAGCCTGTGATATAAAAAATAGTGAACAAGTTTATTAAACATAAAATGAATGTGCTAAGTGATTAATAGGCTAATGTGCCAATGAAGGACAGAGGCATACTTATTTAATTACTTAGGCTAATGTGCCAAATTAATTGATTGACACATTAGCCTATTGACACATTATTATCTGTATTTACAACAGCCTGGCAAAGCATTGTATGTTTTGGTATCGGCTTTGTACTTTGGTGTATCATGGCCGACGGCGGCAATTTTCTTTTGCACATCGTCACTTTTTACTTTTGATGGGTCATAAACAAGGGTAAGTACTTTTGTTTTTTCACTCCAGTCGGCTTTAACAACGCCTGCTACTTTTGCTGCCTTTTCAATACGGGTTTTACACAATTCGCAATTGCCTGATACTTTAATGACTTCTGTTTTGTTAGCTGCAAATGCTGCTGTTGAGATAGTAAGAGCCACAATGGCTATGAAGAATTTTAGAGTTTTCATTATTTCTGATTTTAAAAACCATGCTCAAAAAACATGATTTGATTTTTTGGTAAAAATTTCTTGAAATATTAATACGAGAATTGAAGGTATCTCTTAATAGAAATACCCAAACGTATCACTTTGAGATTTCTCTTAAATTTCAAAGTGTGAAAACAAAATCAAATGCGGAATACACAAATATCAGGGAGGTGTACAGCGCTGGCAATATAGTTGCCGGGTGGCTGGACATTTGTGTTTGAAGTAGAATTCGTATGAGTTGATTGAATTCCAATTGTTTTGGGAATATCAAAAACATGCAATAGTTGGTTTGCATTGTAATTGATTTGTAAAGTAGATGGGTTATAATTGCTATCAACTACATAAAATGACATTTCGTCCTTGCAGCAAGCTTCATTGCTAACGTTTTTCTCAATTGTCGTAGTTTCTTTTTCTCCACACATACCACAACTGGCGTTTTCGTGTGAAAACGAAAGCATTACCTGCGAAATTTCTCCACCGCAATAGTGCGTTGCAATGCTCAAATGCATTCCCGAAAGGAGAATCATTGCTGCAAATAATATGGAGAATATCTTTTTCATCTGATTATATAACAACAAAAGTATGAAATATACTTGTCGGTAACCGTATTTTTTCTTATTTTAACATCTTATATGAAACATTCATTCAATCAGGCTTTAGCCAAATAGAATGTAAATAAAGGACTTATCCCAAAATATCCCTAAATCCCCCTCAACGGGGGAATTTAGGGATGGGCTTTTATTATATCGCTTCGAAAGCTTTTTCGAGGTCGGCTTTGATGTCGTCGATATGCTCGACACCTACCGAAAGGCGCAACAGGCCAGGGAAAACCCCCGCAGTGATTTTGTCTTCGGGCGAAAGCTGTTCGTGTGTGGTAGTGGCCGGGTGAATAATCAGCGTTTTGGTATCGCCCACATTGGCTAAGTGGCTAATAAGTTTGAGACTGTTGATAAACTTGTCTGCTTTTTCGGCGCTTCCTTTCAGTTTGAACGAAAGCACACCGCCAAATCCGCGTGTCAGATATTTCTGAGCTAACGCGTGATATTTACTGCTTTTCAATCCAGGGTAGTTCACGTATTCCACAGCCGGATTTGTTTCGAGCCATTCGGCAATGGCCAGTGCATTTTGTGTATGACGTTCTACGCGCAACGAAAGCGTTTCGATGCCCTGAATCAGCAGAAAAGAGTTGAATGGACTTATCGCATTTCCCCAGTCGCGGAGTCCTTCCACCCGCGCACGGATATTAAAGGCGATATTGCCAAACGGACCGTCGGCGCCAAATACATCCCAGAATACAAGGCCATGGTAGCTGTCGGAAGGTTCGGTGAAAGCAGGGAATTTTCCATTGCCCCAGTTGAATTTACCGCTGTCCACAATCACCCCTCCGAGCGAAGTGCCATGACCGCCAATCCATTTGGTGGCCGATTCAACCACAATGGTTGCGCCGTGCTCTATCGGACGGAAAATGGCGCCGCCTGCTCCGAAAGTGTTGTCCACAATCAGTGGAATGCCGTGTTTGTCGGCAATGGCTGCGATAGCTTCAAAGTCGGGAATGTTCAGGTCGGGATTACCAATGGTTTCAAGGTAAAGGGCTTTGGTATTATCGTCGATCAGTTTTTCGAAGGTTGCCGGTTCATCGTTTTCGGTGAAGCGAACGTCGACACCAAGGCGTTTAAACTGATTTTTAAACTGATTGTAAGTACCTCCGTAAAGATGTGAGGTAGATACAAAGTTGTCGCCTGCCTGCACGATATTATTCAGCGCCAGAAACTGAGCCGACTGTCCCGACGAAGTGGCTAATGCCGTAACACCGCCTTCGAGCGCGGCGATTCGTTTTTCGAATACGTCGGTAGTAGGGTTTTGCAGCCGGGTGTAGATATTCCCGAATTTTCGCAGGGCAAAAAGATCAGCCCCATCGGCTGCATCGTCGAAAACGTAAGAACTGGTTTGGTAAATAGGAACCGCACGTGCTTTGGTAGTTCCGTCCACAACTTGGCCTGCATGCACTTGTAAAGTTTCGAATTTGTGTGACATATAAATGACCCCCAACCCCTAAAGGGGAGAAATATAACTACGGAGGTGGTAGCTTTTTAAAGTTTATTATTAATTGAATGAATAGTGAATAGGAGTGGGGTTGGCCAGGTTGTCGTTTACCGGGCAGCGGCTTTTTACTTTTTCAATCAGCAGCGCTTCGGTGGCTTTGTCGGCATTGGTACGGAGCTCAATGTTGACATTGATCGATTTAAAACCTGTGCGTTCGTTGTCCGAAATTCCCAAGAATTTTTCAGGATTAATATCTCCATCGATATTAATGTCGAGACTTTTTATTTCCACCTTTAGCTCTTTGGCCACAATACCAAAAACCACATTCAGGCATCCGGCATAGCCTGCCAGCAGATATTCCACCGGATTGGCTGCTGAGTCTTCGCCGCCCAACATTTCGGGTTCGTCCACTACAAGTTCAAAACTACGGGCAAAGCCCTGATATTTGGTTGCACCCACTCTTTTTCCGTTGATGCTGAAGTTTAAATCTTTTGATGCCATGAATGTTTTTTATTTGAAGATTTCGTGTTTCGCGTTTCGGGATTTGAAGATTCCGGTTTAAAGAAACGAAACATTTAAATTGTAAATGGTAAATAGTAAATTGTAAATGGTAAATAGTAAATAGTAAATAGTAAATGGTAAATGGTAAATAGTAAATAGTAAATAGTAAATGACTAAATAGTAAATGAATAAATTATAAATCAAAGAGGGTATTCCTCAAACGCATAAAGCAGCGTCGAAAGATAACGTTCGCCGGTATCGGGAAGCAGCGCCACAATATTCTTACCTTTGTTTTCGGGGCGTTGGGCAAGGAGTGTGGCAGCATAGGTTGCAGCTCCCGACGAAATGCCCACCAACAAACCTTCCTGTTGCGACAACTGGCGCGAGGTAAGGATGGCGTTGTCGTTGCTTACCTGGATTATTTCGTCGACTACACTGGCATCGTAGTTTTTAGGGATAAATCCTGCGCCTATGCCCTGAATTTTGTGAGGACCCGGAGCGCCGCCCGACAGTACGGGTGAATCGGTAGGTTCCACCGCAATAATTTTTACCTTTGGATTTTTTTCTTTCAGATAAGCGCCCACGCCGCTTACAGTTCCGCCGGTGCCTACGCCTGCTACAAAAAAATCGACCAGACCTTCGGTATCGTTCCAAATTTCGGGACCGGTAGTTTCGTAATGAATTTTCACATTGGCCGGATTTTCGAATTGTTGAGGAATAAACGACGCCGGATTTTCCTCATGAAGTTCAAGCGCACGAGCGATGGCGCCTTTCATGCCGGTAGCTCCCGGAGTTAACACAAGGTTAGCGCCCAGCGCTTTTAATAAGTTCCGGCGTTCCACACTCATGGTTTCGGGCATGGTAAGCGTCAGTTTGTATCCTTTTACGGCAGCCACCAAAGCCAGACCGATCCCGGTATTTCCACTGGTGGGTTCAATAATTTCGACGCCGGCTTTCAGTACGCCGCGCGCTTCGGCATCTTTTATCATCGACAAAGCGATACGTTCTTTCACACAACCTGCTGGATTGAACGATTCAAGTTTTACAATTACATTGGCTTCGAGACCTTTGTTGGTTACATAATTCGAGAGTTGGAGTAAGGGAGTGTTCCCGATAAGTTCCGTTAGATTTTTAGCTATCTTTGCCATAATTTAATTTGTTTGTGTTGGGCGATCCGGAAATCGCTCCGGTTAGTTTATATTCTTTTAGTTGATTTCTTTTCAATTCGTAAAATGATAGGATCATTTACATTGCAAAGATAGAGATCAGCTTGTCGTATCACAATCGCACTGATGAGGTATTTTTATACCCTGTTTATGGTATATGACACCTGACAACAAAAAGGAAAGTGTAATTATTTTCCTTGATTAGTATTTGTAAAAAAACGTCCATCTCTGCGTTGCATTCACTGCAAAAACTACTCATGATTTTCAGTTTGACTTTGTATAACTGAAAATCAGAAGATTATAAAAACAAAGGTTGCTGAGCAGTTACGAAAATTAAAACCAGTTTCAAAACGAATCTATGCACAGCGATTAACGCTTTGAGAACCGACTTCGATTCTTCGATAACTGAAACCGATTGTAAAACAGAAATATCCTATAATAGCTTGGGGAAAAATCCACCCTATAAAACAACGTATCAGAAATGATTTTCTTTCATTAGCTTTGTGTGGAAGTAAAAATACGAAATGAAAAACAGCCTGAAAATAACAAAAGAAATCTCTTTTGTGAGAGCTACTTTCAAAAGTTTTTTGCAATTTTGCGGCTAAATCATACAGATAAATTATGAATGCCACTTTTGATTTGGGAAGATTCATTACTGCTCAGGAAAATGTATATTCACGGGCATTGAGTGAAATAAAAAACGGTCGGAAAGAAAGCCATTGGATGTGGTTCATCTTTCCGCAAATCGATGGATTGGGTTTTAGCGGCATGACGGTGAAATATGCCATTAAAAGCAGGGAAGAAGCCGTTGCCTATTTGCATCACAGGGTGTTGGGTGCGAGGTTGAGAGAAATAACTTCAGCGTTGCTCGAAATACAGGGGAAATCGGCACGGGAAATTATGGGCAGTCCGGACGATATGAAATTAAAATCGTGCATGACTTTATTTGCCTTGGTGAGTGATGAAAATAATATCTTTCAGGCAGTCTTAGATCAATATTTCGGCGGGAAAGCGGACGAAAGGACCATTGATCTTTTGAAAGAATAAGAATTCAAAAACATTCAGTGAAAATTTATTCTCAGCAATGAAAACGATAACATCAGAAAAAGTAAGCAGGTTGGCGCGTTATCAGGAAAAACTTCCCGACAATGCAGTTCGTTGTCATCTTTGTCCGCATAATTGCACGATTCACGAAGGTAAACAGGGAATTTGCCAAACGAGAGTCAACCATCAGGGAGAGTTGTACACCATAGCTTACGGTAATCCATGTTCTGTCAGTGTCGATCCCATAGAGAAGAAGCCGCTTTTTCATTTTTTACCCGGAAGGGACATTTTTTCAATAGCTACGGCGGGATGTAACTTTCGTTGTCTCAATTGCCAGAACTGGCATATATCCCAATCGTCGCCTTCCATGTTGAATAATTACGATTTGCAGCCCGAAGAACTGGTAGAAAGCGCTTTAAATCAAAATATCAACAACATTGCTTTTACCTACACCGAGCCGACTGTCTTTTATGAATATACCTTTGACACGGCTAAAATAGCTCATGAAAAAGGTATGAAAACTGTTCTTATTTCGAACGGTTACATCAATCAAAAACCTTTGATCGACCTTTGTCCTTATTTGGATGCTGCCAATATTGATCTGAAATGTTTCGATGATGCGGTTTATCGTCAAATAACCGGCGGACGGTTACAACCGGTGCTCGATACGTTGAAAACACTGAAAGAAAAAGGAGTTTGGCTCGAAATTACGAATCTGCTTGTGCCGGGTTATTCGGATAGTCCAACGATGATTCAGAAGATGTGTGACTGGTTGGTCGAAAACGATTTTGCAGACACACCGCTTCATTTCAGTCGTTTCTTTCCAACCTACAAATTAGAACAATTAGCGCCTACTGCAGAAAACAGATTAATTGAAGCGAAAAAAATAGCCGAAAAATCAGGGATGAAGTTTGTTTATATTGGTAACATTCCGGGTTTACGCGGAGAAAACACTTTTTGTCCCCATTGTAACCAAATGCTGATAGAACGCATCGGATATATTGTAAAAAAGAATCTGATTCAAAACAATTTATGTCCTTTATGTGGAAATCACATTCCGGGAGTATGGGAAGAAACTCTATCTCCTGAAAAGGCTTGATTGTTTCATTGGCACATTATTTCATTGGCACATTAGCACATTATTTCATTGGCATATTAGCACATTATCAAATTGGCATATTATTTCATTGGCACATTAGCACATTAGCACATTATCAAATTAGCAAATTGGCACATTATTTCATTGGCACATTGGCACATTAGCACATTAGCACATTATCAAATTGGCACATTGACACATTATTTCATTGGCACATTGGCACATTGGCACATTAAGGAAACACTATCGCCGTAAATATATACAGATTGGCCGTTTTCCATCCATTCCAGTCAAGTCCGGCTTTATCGCGGGCACAATGTCCCAGAAATTCTTCTTTACTCCATCCTGTTTCGGTTGCAACCTGAGGTAAAAAAACGCCGCTATTATAGCCATCTTCAATATAAATGCCATGTTTCCCCAATTCGATTTCGTCAATATTATCAATTTTTTTCAGTGGAGAAAGCACCGATATTTCAATATCAATATCAGGAAGTTCTTCCGGTTCCACCGGTCTGAAGCGGGGATCGTGTGAAGCTGCCGAAATTGTCATTTCTTCCACCATTTGATACAAAGGCAGATTTCCCACAAGCCGACCGATACATCCCCGCAGCCTACCGTTTTTATGCAAAGTAACAAATGCACCGCACTTTGTATTCAAAGTTGGAGATAATTCTGCCGGATCAGGAATGTACTTTTTATGATGAAGACAATGTTCTTCCAGCGTTTTTCGTGAAATATCAAGCAACGTTTTCTTCTCATTATCTGTTAACTGAAAATCAGCCTTTTCGGTTGGTTGTTCAGTCAGGGCGATAGCCCAGTAGCCAACTACCCGATCCCGATCACCGTAATATTGTGTATCGCCGGAGTTCAGGTATTCAATAGCACGAAAATGCATAGAATCGTTATGAGAAGTCATGTACAATAAAGTCAGGACGGACGTCCAACCGCACAGACTGGTTGCCAGATGAGGAATATGTTTTTTGGCATTTATTGACAAAGTAGATAAAAGCTCGTTTGGATCGTTTGAAAGTATGGCTTCTTTGGTGGCTTCATCTACTTTACGGGCATCGGAATAATTAGGATAATGTGAAAAATCAGAGCTGATAATAAACAGGTTTTCCTCATTCAGATAAGGTTTCAACACAGAAGCAATCCGTTTGCATACTTCGGGATTGGAAGTGCCGATTACTATCGGGACAATCCGATAGCTCGTTTTAAGTGAATAATGCAAAAAAGGGAGTTGAACTTCCAGACAATGTTCTTCTTCGTGAACGTAAGGATTGGCAGTAAAGATATCAGGATAATTCTCCACGAGCATTTTACCAAAAACAGTATCTACACTTTCAATTCCATAAGGCATTACGAAGTCACCTTCACAATAAACGCCTGCCTTATCAAAATTTTTATAATGAGATGGGCCTACGAGGAAAATCCTCTTATAGTTTCTTTTGCTGTCAATTTGGTTGAAAGCAGATGCAGCTATTTTTCCGGAAAAAATATAACCGGCATGGGGAGAAATTATAGCTCTGACCTGATTGCATTTTTTGGAAACTGCTGATTTGAAAAGACCCATGAGTTCATTTTGTAATTTATCAGGGTTTGCAGGATAAAATTTCCCCGCCACGGCAGGTTGTCGGTCGATGGGCATTGGTGTGTTCTCAATTTTCATGTATTCGTTTTTAATATTTTCTTAAAACACTGAAAAGAACTTCAATAAAACAATTTAGAAAATGATTAAGTTTAATGTTGAAAAAAATAGTTGTTAAAAAAGATAGTTCTATGAATTTTATTTTAGGGAAGAAAATTAAATCTGTGAGTTTTCTCCTATTGCGCCATTTTTAGAAGGGTTGGAAAATGGCGTAATTTCGGGTTTTTATTAGTTAGTGTCAGAAAGAAAACGTGGCGTTTTCTTGCAAACACTAATATAATGCTACATATCAATGGTATTGATGTTTTTCGGCAGACCCCAAGTAAAAAAAAGTCCGAAACTCAGTATCTCGAACTTTTTATAATCATTTAATTCAACTGATTAAGCACCAGCCGTATTTTTTCGTAAGTTTTTATGGTATTCGGCACGAGCGGTAAACGCAACTTATTTTCGATAAAGCCCATCACGGCTAACATACTTTTCACCCCGGCAGGATTTCCTTCCACAAAAAGCAACTCGATAAGTTCAGTAAAACGGTAATGAATAGTACGGGCGTTGTCATAATCACCTTCGAGCGCCAAACGTACCATGCGGCTGAATTCACGCGGGAAAGCATTTCCAATCACCGAAATCACGCCCACGGCGCCTAAAGTTATCAATGGGAAAGTTATTCCGTCATCGCCCGAAATAACCATAAAATCTTCAGGTTTGTTTTTGATAATATCATCAATTTGCGAAAAATTTCCCGAAGCTTCCTTGACGGCACAAATATTCTTAAATTCGTTTGCCAATCGCAAAGTAGTCGACGCCAGCATATTTACACCGGTGCGCCCCGGTACGTTATACAAAATTACCGGAAGCGGGGATGCTTTGGCTATGGCGGCATAATGTTGGTAAAGCCCTTCCTGCGAAGGTTTGTTGTAATAAGGAGTTACCGATAAAATGGCATCAATACCCGTAAAATCGTAGTTTTGAAGCTTTTCAACCACCGCTTTAGTATTGTTGCCTCCTATGCCTAACACTATGGGCAAACGGCCGGCATTGCGATTTACAACAAAACGCGTGATTTCGTCCTTTTCCTGTTCAGTGAGCGTAGGCGTCTCAGCCGTTGTACCACACACAACAAGATAATCGGTGCCATTTTTAATTTGATGTTCAACAATACGCGCCAAAGCATCAAAATCTATTGATTCATCTGTTTTAAAGGGTGTAATCAATGCTACACCCATACCTGTCAGTTTATTATTAATCATTCGGTAACAAAAAAATACTAATTTGATGCAAAAATACGCTTTTAATCGCTTGTCTGTATGCTTTTGAGATAAAAAATTATTTGATTGTAAATAAAAGCCGCATCTATTTGAATAAAACTTTCTTCTGTTTGAGAGGAAATGCTTTCCATATCTATCATAAAATCATAAATCTGAAAATTATTCTTTTTTATGCCGACTTTACAAGCTGCATTCGCATAAAGCGTCAGATATTGTAATGGCATGACCTCATTCACCGACAAGTCGATCAACAAATCAAATTTGGCTTCACCGAGTTCCAGCATAAACGATTCATGCGGTTTTTGAAGCAAATCAGTGTCCTTCTGGTGTAAAATCCTGAAATCAGGCAGAATGGCAGTGGCAACCTCCTTTTTATTGATGTATCCCCAGGTCATTACTTTTTTACCGTCGGCGTTCAGGTTTTGAATAATCCTGCGTATTTCGGCGTTCTTCTCTATATAATCGCTTTCGAACAAAAGCATGATGGTATGGGCATTGTCGTAATTCACAAAACGACGTTCCCGTTCATCCTCTTTAATATGTTTATTTACACGTTTCTGAAAGAAAAATCTGATTATTTTTTTAAACATAGTTTTATTTTCAGTTTATTGTTTTGTTTACTTTTGTAACTACTCGGCACCCTTTGTTTTTATAACCTTTTGATTTTCAGTTCGACTTTGTCGAACTGAAAATCAATTACTAAAAAATTCTCCTTCGATAAAAAAAAAGAATTACAAGATTAAAACAAAGTACCCGTAAATCCTTGTTTCTCTTCCTTTACATTGCCCAACATAGTCAAGAATTCATCTTCATTTACTAATTTCACACCTAAGCTTTGGGCTTTTTTCAGTTTTTCGGGTCCCATATTTTCACCGGCAAGAATGAACGATGTTTTTGACGACACACTTCCCACGTTTTTACCGCCATGCTGCTCAATCAGGGTTTTGTATTCGTCCCGCGAATGATGGGCAAAAGTTCCGCTGATAACAATGGATAAGCCTTTCAAAGCATCGCCGGCAACCTGTAATTTTTCTTCCGAAAGGCTCATTTGTAAACCGAATGATTTCAGCCGGGTCAACATTTTGATATTTCGTTCTTCGGCAAAATAACGCATTACACTTTGTGCAATCCGGTCGCCAATTTCATCCACTGCTATCAACTCATCGTAAGTTGCACTTTCGAGCGCTTCGATATTTTTAAATGCAAAAGCTAATTTTTTAGCCACCGTTTCACCCACAAAACGAATACCGAGCGCAAAAACAACTCTCTCGAAAGGAACTTCTTTCGATTTTTCGCATGCAGTTTTTATATTCAAAGCCGATTTATTGCCCAAACGTTCCAGGCGCGCCAGGTCGGCCACCTTTAATTCATAAATATCGGCAATATTGTTAAGTAAATTATTTTCGTAAAGCAAATTAATGGTTTCGCTTCCCAATCCATCTATATTCATGGCTTTCCGGCTCACGAAGTGTTCCATTTTTCCTTTAATCTGAGGCGGACAGGCATTTTCATTGGGACAATAATGGGCGGCTTCGCCATCGTAACGCACCAATGCCGCACCACATTCGGGACAATTTTTAATAAATTCAACCTTTTCGCCTATCAGAACGCGGGCATCTTTATCAACGGCAGTTATTTTTGGAATGATTTCGCCGCCTTTTTCTACAAAAACCATGTCGCCGATATGCAAATCGAGCGATTCGATAATGTCGGCATTATGCAACGAAGCACGTTTCACGGTGGTACCCGATAATTGCACCGGATCGAGATTGGCAACCGGGGTTACAGCTCCTGTCCTACCCACCTGGTACGAAACCGAATTAAGCCTTGTAACCGCTTTTTCCGCCTGAAACTTATACGCAATTGCCCAGCGGGGTGACTTAGCCGTAAATCCAAGATTTTTTTGCTGATTCAACGAATTAACCTTGATAACAATGCCATCGGTTGCTACCGGAAGATTTTTCCTTTCAATGTCCCAGTAATTGATAAACTCAAAAACTTCCTGAAGATTTTTACAAACTTTTATAGCCGTAGAAATTTTAAAACCCCAGGAATGCGCAGCTTGCAAATTATCATAATGATTTTCGCAGGGCAAACTTTCGCCCAACAAATAATAGAAAAATGCATCAAGTTTGCGGGAAGCAACGACAGCTGAATTCTGGAGTTTCAAGGTTCCCGATGCTGCATTGCGCGGGTTGGCAAAAAGTTGTTCTTCCTGCGCCTCACGCTCTTTATTCAATTCATCAAAAACCGCCCAGGGCATCAGAATTTCACCGCGAATTTCAAATTTATCGGGATAATTACCCCGCAAACGCAGCGGAATACTGCGAATAGTTTTAACATTGGCAGTTACATCATCTCCTTTTTCACCATCGCCGCGTGTTACGGCACGCACCAACACTCCTTCCTCGTAAGTCAGTGAAATGGAAGTTCCATCGTATTTCAACTCACAAACCAACTCGAAATCTTCATTCAGGCTTTTACGCACACGCTCATAAAAATCCTGCACTTCGCCTTCGGAATAAGTATTGCCCAACGAAAGCATTGGATAAACATGCGCCACCTGCTCAAAACCGCTGGCAATATCGCTCCCCACACGCTGGGTAGGCGAATTAGGGTCGAAGAATTCAGGATAAGCGGCTTCCAGCTCTTGCAATTCACGAAGTTTGGCATCGAACTCAAA
Source organism: Paludibacter sp. UBA5753 (assembly GCA_002427615.1). Lineage (GTDB taxonomy): Bacteria > Bacteroidota > Bacteroidia > Bacteroidales > Paludibacteraceae > Paludibacter. Next base: position 6,349 of record DIFH01000124.1, on the reverse strand, counting down.
ATCGGATATGGTAGGCGCGGACAACACATAATAGTTGTAATTATGCTGCTCAAGTTCACGGCGAAGGGATTCTATTTGGGATTTTATGTTCATAAAAGTCAAAATTCAATAACTGCAAAAATAAACAATAATTACAAACAAACAGTTTTATTCGTAGCGAATAATCTTTGCAGGATCAATTTTAGTAATCAAGTACGATGGGCCAATCATCATCAGGATAGAAGCAATCAGCGTACCGATATTCAATAGCAAGAAGTAGAACCAATTAAAAGCAATGGGAACGGTGGAAACGTAATATGCCTCGGGATCGAGGGGAATAATGCCTGTAAAATACTGGATGGCGCAAAGTGCAAGCCCGATAACATTTCCCCACAACATGCCTTTACCAACAAGGAAAAACGAATGATAGAGGAATATCTTTCGCACCGACCAGTTAGTGGCTCCCACCGATTTCAGGATACCGATCATATTGGTGCGTTCAAGAATAAGAATCAACAAACCTGAAATCATATTAAAACCTGCCACGGCAAGCATCAGAATAAGAATAACCCAAACGTTTATATCCAACAAATCGAGCCACCCGAAAATCTGAGGATTTATTTGTTTGATGCTTTGTGTGTAATAAGCCTGACCGGTAGCAGTATATTGTGCAGCAGTAACATTATAAACTGCATCACCCGTTTCATCCAACTTATCAAAATCGTTGATCAGGATTTCGAGTCCGCTGTATTGCTTTTCGTCCCAGTCGTTCAGGCGTTGTACATGACGCAAGTCGGTCAGGATAAACAGCTTGTCGTATTCAACAAAATTGGTGGAGTAAATTCCCGTTATCGTAAACTTCCGTGCCCGCACCTGATTCTGAATAAAATAAGTAAAAAAACTGTCGCCGAGTTTCATGCCGAGCAGGTTGGCCATGTATTTTGAAATAAGCACGTTATTTTCAAGCGAGTCGGTGGAAATATGCAGAATATCCCCTTCAATTAAATTCGATTTAAAAAAATTCCAATCGAAATCACGACTGATTCCTTTCAGTACAATTCCCTGAAATTCCGTTTTCGTTTTGATAATTCCCGGCTTGGTGGCAAAAACTTGTACGTGTTTTACATTATCAATTATTGAAATTTTCTTTATGAAAGATTCATCCACCCGAATAGGATTCATCTCATAAGTATTGTTGCTGTCGTAATTGGTTATCTGGATATGACCTCCAAACCCTATTGTTTTGTTGCGTATTTCCTGCTTAAAACCAATGACCACTGCTACCGAAATAATCATAACCGCCAACCCAAGTGCGATGGCAATAGTTGCTATACGAACGGCAGGACGAGAAACATTTTTCTTGCCCTGCTGAAAATGAATGCGTTTAGCTATGAAGTATTCTAAATTCACGAATTGTACGAATTAATCCCGATAGCTATCGGGAGAATTACACGAATTATGATATTCGTATAGTGTAAATTATATGGTTCGTCCCGGATAGGCCAACAATGCTTTTCCAAGAATCACTAAAGCGTGTTTCAGAGATTCTTTATCAAGTACATAGGCTATACGTACTTCGTCTTTTCCCAATCCTTCGATGGTGTAGAAACCCGAAGCCGGCGCCATCATAATGGTATAACCCTCAAACTCGAAGTCAGAAAGTAACCAGGCGCAAAACTTATCGGCATCATCTACCGGTAATCGGGCTACCGTATAAAATGCACCCATGGGAATAGGAGAATAAACACCCGGAATGCGATTCAGTCCATCAATCAAAAATTTTCGGCGTTCCAAATACTCGTTATACATTTCGAGCATATAGTCGGGGGGCGTGCTCATGGCAGCTTCGGCAGCAATTTGCCCCAATAAAGGCGGACTCAACCTGGCCTGGCAGAATTTAATCACATTCTGGCGGACTTCTTTATTTTTGGTAACAATGGCTCCAATTCGAACGCCGGTCATGCTGTAACGCTTGGAAACCGAATCGATCAATACCACATTATCTTCAATTCCATCCAAATGAAAAGCTGAAATATAAGGAGCTCCCGTGTAACAAAATTCGCGGTACACTTCGTCGGAAAAAAGATACAAATCGTATTTCTTGACCAAATCGCGGATTTTATTCATTTCAGCCCGCGTGTACAAATAACCGGTCGGATTATTCGGGTTGCAAATCAGGATTCCTTTGGTTTTCGAAGTGATAAGTTCTTCAAATTTATCGACATGAGGTAAAGCGAATCCTTCTTCAATAGTTGAAACAACGGGCTTTACAACGGCGCCTGCAGCAATGGCAAAGGCTGTGTAATTGGCATAAGCAGGCTCGGGAACGATAATTTCATCGCCCGGATCGAGACAACTCATAAAAGCAAAATTTACCGCTTCGGAACCTCCTGTAGTAATAATAATGTCATCGATGGTAACATCAATATTGAAAGTATGGTAATAAGCCGCCAATTTGTTTTTCAGACTTTTAATACCATCGCTCGGACTATATTCCAAGATGGTACGGTCGATATTCCGAATGGCATCCAACGCGACTTGCGGTGTTTTTAAATCGGGCTGACCGATATTGAGGTGATAAACTTTGATTCCGCGGGCTTTGGCTTTGTCGGAAAGTGGAACTAATTTACGGATGGGCGATTCGGGCATTGCCTGCCCACGTTGCGATGTGTGTGGCATTTTTTCTCAATATTCAGTTTTATGTAAAAAAGTATTATATCGTTACAAAAACCGAGATTTTTATTTCAAATTATCCTGCAAAAGTAATTAAATAAAACTGAAATTTAAAAGAATTTGAAAGATAAGTTGGTTAAACTCATTTTACAAACAGACCTTTGAACTTTTTAAGCTCAAAGGTCTATCTGAGATATTGTTAATATACTATATTTTAACGAACAAATTTTTTAAAAACAACTGAATGAATTTTATACGTAAACTTCCAACAAAGTGGTTAATTCATGCGGAATCAGTCCGACTTCATCGATACATGCGGGAATAAGCACCGTATCTCCTTTGTTGACAATGGTTTTTACATCATTCGATTCAATGACAAAATGACCTTCGACACACATATAAACGATAAAGGAATCTAAATTGCCGTAATTTCTGGTCAAAGGCTGATCGAAGCGAATCATATTGGTTGTAAAATATTCGCAGGTAACAAGTGGCGTAATTTGGTTTAATTCAGGTTGATAATTTGTTTTTGGATGAAGTGAAGCCGTAAAATCAATCACATCCAAAGCTTGCTCGGTATGCAATTCGCGTTCATTTCCCTGCTCGTCGACACGTTTAAAATCGTAAATACGATAGGTAATATCGCTGCTTTGCTGAATTTCGGCAACCACAACCCCTTTGCCAATGGCATGAACCAATCCGGCAGGAATAAAAAATACATCTCCTTTTTTTACAGGTACGTGTTGAAGTAAATCTTCCACTTTATCATTATCCAGGGCATCGAGATATTCGTCACGCGTGCAATCTTTAGTAAATCCAATGATTAATTTTCCATCCGGATCAGCATCGACCACATACCACATTTCGGTTTTTCCATACGAATTATGGCGTTCGGCAGCCACTTCGTCGCCCGGATGAACCTGAATGGATAGATTTTCGTTGGCATCAATTAATTTAAATAACAATGGAAACGAAAGTCCGTACTGATTATAAACTTTATCGCCAACCAACTCATCCATGTAAATTTCAATCAGTTCGGCGAGGTTGTTTCCTGCTAAAAAACCATTGGTTACAACCGATTCATCGTTTTCGTAACCCGAAAGTTCCCAGCTTTCGCCTAATTTGTCGGTTTCGGCAGCTTTATTAAACAATTTTTTCAACTTTTTTCCACCCCAGATTTTGTCTTTCAGGATGGGTTGAAATTTTAATGGATACAGCATAATTTATGTTTCGTATTTTGTGCCTGCCTGAGGGCAATCAGGTTTTATGTTTTACGTTTGAGAGTTTGTCCCGTCAAAGGCGAGATGAGTGTTTGGGAATTGGTAGCGCTGCAATTTCAATCAAATAAACAACTGATTTCAATTTTATTCCGACTTTGCCCGTTTTGCCAGGTTTTGTTCCCATTTCCAGGCGCTTCGGAGTGTTTCCTCTACGGTTTCCTTAGCAGTCCAACCTAAAACATTATTAGCATAAGAAGGGTCTGCCCATACTTTTTCGATATCGCCTTTCCGACGGTCAACTATTTTATAGGGAACTTTAACGCCGTTTACTTTTTCAAAAGTTTCAATGATTTCAAGCACCGACAAACCACGGCCTGTCCCGAGATTAAAGGTTTCTACCGGATGTTTGGTATTATTCTCGAGCAAGCGTTTCACAGCAATCAAATGTGCTTTTGCCAAATCAACCACATGAATATAATCGCGAATACAAGAGCCATCGGGCGTGTTATAATTGTTGCCGAAAACCAGCAATTGTTTGCGTAAGCCGATAGCCGTTTGTGTTACAAACGGAAGTAAATTATTGGGAACTCCATTCGGAAGTTCACCGATTTCAGCAGTCGGGTGGGCGCCAATCGGGTTGAAATAGCGCAAGATAATACTTTGATAACAAGGATTGGCATGAATGGTATCACGAATTATTTCTTCACAAATTTGTTTTGTATTGCCATAAGGCGAAAGAGCCGGTTTGATAGGCGCATTCTCTGTTACGGGTAAAATATCGGGCTGCCCATATACGGTGCAAGACGATGAAAATACAAAGTTTTTTACTTTGTGAATCGGCATCAATTGTAATAAATTAATCAACGAAACAAGATTGTTGCGATAATACATCAACGGTTTTTCAACCGATTCTCCAACGGCTTTACTTGCCGCAAAATGTATGATGGCATCTATGCCGCTGTATTTCTCAAACATCCTGTCCATGCTCACATAATCAACACAATCAATATTTTCGAATGCCGGACGGATACCTGTAATCTTTTCGATGCCATTTAAAACATCAATGTTAGAGTTGGAAAGATTATCAACAATAATTACTTCAAAACCTTCTTTCTGCAACTCTACGACCGTATGAGAACCGATATACCCTGTTCCACCGGTTACTAAAATTTTTGCCATATTTTTTATTTTTGGAATAATTGCGAGGGATATATTCCCTTCCGAATTAATTCGTTAATTTTAATCACTACTTGCGAGCGATCTTCGGCGTAAGTAACGCCAAACCATTTGGATGGTGTATCCAAAACTTTGCATGTAACTCTTTTCTGAACAATTAAATTATTCACTGCCAACGGAATATAAAACTCAGATTTAAGTTCTTGACCTTTTTCAGCCAAAAATTCTTTAAAATATTCGAGTGAATAATCAAAATAATCAGGGGTAAATCCCCACATGTTCATCGACACGGGAGTGTTTGCCGGAATAGCCACTTCTTCGCCATTTTCGTCGAGATAAATGATTGAGCCGGCTTTTTCTTCGATATGCGTACGTTCAACCACGTTCTGCAAATAATTATTTTCGTCAACCACACAAATTCCACGGCTTACCGATCCACTTTCAGATAAAGTATTTCCTACATGATATCCCACCATGCAATATTCATTTTGTTTTCCTTCAACACTTCGTAAAAAATCAGCCAAAATGGCAAAGGACTCCTGACCGTAAAAATCATCGGCATTGATAACGGCAAAGGGTTCTTTAATTACATCTTTTCCCATCAAAACGGCATGATTGGTTCCCCATGGTTTATCGCGTTGCGGATTATAACTACAACCTTCAGGCACATCGGTTATGTCCTGAAAAACGATATTAACATCGATTAGATTCTTAAATTTATCTACTACAACAGCCTTAAAATCAGCTTCAAAACTTTGGCGGATCACGAAAACTACTTTGCCAAAACCGGCTTTTATCGCATCGTAAATTGAGTAATCCATAATTGTTTCACCATTGGGTCCTAGTCCATCTAATTGTTTAAGTCCTCCGTAACGACTGCCCATCCCTGCTGCTAGTACAAATAAAGTTGGTTTCATATAATTTGGTTTTGTTTAAGCTGCAAAATTACAGAAATGTTTTGAATTAAGAAATTAATTCGACTTTGACAGATTAA
>DIFH01000124.1:0-189 GCA_002427615.1 Paludibacter sp. UBA5753 | reverse complement strand
AGAATCTGTCAAAGTAAAATTAATTAAGACAGTAATTTACCGTACCGTTTTCAATATAACCATAAACCACTGAAAACAGGAAAACTACACCTAATTGTTGATAACTTATAATTCCTTCGTGTTGTCTCGGGTACACATATTTTTTTATCTTTCCTCTATAAATTCCGGATAGACTAAACATATTATGCT
>DIFH01000020.1:4265-43927 GCA_002427615.1 Paludibacter sp. UBA5753 | reverse complement strand
TTGCGAAAATTTGCGAAAATTTGCGGTATTTGCGAAATTTGCGTTCTACCTTTTTGGTTCTGGCTTGTCCAGGTTAGGGTGCTGAGTAGTTACTTTTTTCTTCGTTATTTCTACTTTACCAAATTAAAGATTTAACCACAATAGGCACAATAGAAAATATAAATCATAGATAAAAAGGACACAACAGACAAATACCTATCGGTATTTTAAGATATAATACACTATAATAATGTTTTCAGCATTATTTCTACTGTGAACTATTTATTCTATTGTGGTTTAAATATTTTTCAAGTTTTATTTTAGTAAAGTAGAATTATTAACACAGATTATTGCTGATACATTTTTCATTTTTTATCGCTTTAATTTAGTTTATTTAGAGCCTTAATAGTTTCATTCTTACCCAATTCAATGAGTTCGGCCGCTTTATAAAAGTCGAATGTACCGCACGATTGTCTTGAAATCTCAATAAGTAAATCAGGTGGATTTATTTCGAGTGTTAATTTTGAAATTTGTGATAACATGAGGCTTGTTGTTTCACCAATAAGACTAAAATATCCCATGTTTCCCTTTTCATTTACAGGGAAAAGTTTGGATAATTTTTTTTGAAATCCAATAAATTTTCCTCTTGTAAGTTTCTCGAAATATATATGGTCAGGATCATCGCTTATTAGTTTATGATATGGGATATTGGCATTTAAATTAACGGCAACGAGCAAATCATTTTCTTGGCGAAATACGCGGTTGACAGGTACAGGATTTAGTACGCCACCATCCACAAAGAGAGTGTCAACTTTTTGTATGGGAGTTATAACCATTGGAATAGATATTGAAGCCCGAATGGCATCATACAGACTTCCTTGGGTAATCACGACTTCTTTTTTGTTTTTTAAATCTGTGGTTACGGCTGCATATTTAATTGGCAAGTCTTCAATTTTTTGATCTGGAATGAATTTCTGCATCTCTTTTAAAACTCTATCCGCTTTGATAATTCCTTGTGTACTCAATGTGAAATCCACTAAATTGAAAACATCCATTTTACTCAGAGAGCAAAGCCAAGTTTCATATTCATCTAATTTTCCGGCTGCATATACCCCTCCAACCAAAGCGCCCATGGAAGTCCCTGATATAGAGCTTATCTCATACCCTTCATTTATTAGTTCACGAATTACCCCTATATGCGCTATGCCGCGAGCGCCGCCGCTACCCAATACTAATGCGACAGTTGGTTTCATAACTTAGTTTCTTAATTCAAGTGAAAAGTTTTCAGGATGTTTTGCAATTATACCATTATACATCTTGTTTATTTGCTGCATTACATATTTTGAACTTTCAAGATTGTCGATCATTCCGATTATTCCGATTTCTTTTTTTTGATAGTCGATGGAAACCACTACAATCGGGACTTTAGCCTTTTCGGCAATGTAATAAAATCCCTTGTTCCATTTGATTACTTTTTTCCGCGTGCCTTCAGGCGAAATAATGATATGCATTTCGTCCGATTGTTCAAGCATTTGAGCTACAGAATAAATGGCATTACTGTTTTTAACTCCACGCACCGGAATGGAACCGAACCATTTCATGGCTATGTTCATGGGGAAAAAGAAGAGTTCTTTTTTGGAGAGGATGGTGTGCGGTATTCTGAGTTCGTTGAGAAACAACTTCCCGTAGAACGCATCCATATTACTGGTGTGCGGAGCATACACTATGATGCTTTTCTTTACATCTGGAAATTCGCCATTGATTTTCCAACCAAGTATATTTAAAAGAACAAAACCGGAAATAGTTTTCATAATCAGCTTTTTATAGTTTTTGTAGCGAGAAACAACAATTTACAAATGCAGGACAGATGAATGGTGAGCTTTTCTTTTATAATTTTTTTTAGTTTTTGGCCGGAGTATCAGCGCCAAGGCAACCCATATAATAATTTCTCCGGCAACAAAAACGTACCAGTTGTAACCGACCGGCATATACTGCGTAATAGTTTGCCAAAACTGGTCGTTTTCGGTTCGGTTCAGGGAACCAGAAAGGATTCCGCTTTTAAGTATTATATTCAAATAGTCATTCATAAAGGTCCACAAAATTGTGATCGCTCCTGTAATTAACAGCACCCATTCTACCAGCTTAATCTTTATTCCAACATCCGTTTTCTGCCGGTTGATTATGCTAACTGACATAAAAATCATAGTGAAAGAACATATCACGGGAGCGAGGACAGGCCCAATCCATGGAACCGGAATGAGAAACAAAATATCCCAAGTCAGGAGAGATGGCGGCCAGTTTAACAGTAACTTTAGGGCTATGTAATAAAAAATGTCCCATATTGCGAAACTGAAAAGAAAATAACACAATCTCTGAAGATTGTTTTTGCCCGCTATTATGCCCACAGAAGCAAGCATCACGAGTGTTGCAAATTCTCTTATCCATTCTACCGACAACATCTCCAAAGAAAGCAAACTTAAAGGAAAACCGAATCCCTCAGGATAATAAATTTGCCTAAGGTAGACCACTACAATTGCTTCCAGGAAACCCATAGCAACTGCAAATGCCAAGAGCCATATATAAGCGCTGTTATTTTTTAAAAATGATTTCATTTTGTTCATTTTAGAGTATTCAAGAATGTGTTTAATTCTATCAGATTTTTGAAATCTGACAGGTTTGGAAATATAAAACTTAGGAATCGACTAAAAAAGAAACATGCAATTCTTATTTTTTTAAATCAAGAGAAAAATTCTCAGGATATTTTGCTGTAACATCTTCATACATTGTATTTATTCGATGCATAACAGTATTTATATTTTCAAGATTATCGATTACACCTTTTACCCCGATTTCTTTCTTTTTATAATCGAGATAACCGACAATTATAGGAACGTTCGCTTTACACGCCATATAATAAAAGCCTTTATTCCATTTTGTTACTTTATCAAAAGTGCCTTCCGGCGAAAGTATTACATGCAAGGTTTCAGCTTCATCGAGCATTCTGGCCACTTGATAAACTGCATTTTTTCCTGCTACGCCACGCACCGGAATTGACCCATACCATTTCATAAAAATATTCATGGGAAAATAAAAAAGTTCCTTTTTGGATAAAAACCTGTGTGTCATTCCAAACTCATTAAAACATAACTTCCCATAGAGTGCATCATAATAACTGGTGTGAGGCGCGAAAATGACTATACTTTTTTTAATTTGGGGGAATACTCCTACAATCTTCCAGCCCAACACATTTGAAAGAATAAATCCCGATATCGTTTTCATGGTTTATACTTATAACCTTCGTAATAAAACAGCACCACTTGAATAACCTCCTCCAAAAACAGAAATAACAATTTTGTCGTTTGTTTTAAATCTTTTCCAATTTTGAGATAATACAATGGGAGCGCTTGCCGAACCGGTGTTTCCAAGTTGCTCAATGTTATTGAGTACACGGGATGATTCTATGTTTAATTTTTTCGAAACATAATCCGATATTCTGGAATTTGCCTGATGAGGAATAAAATAATCTAACTGGTTAACCGGAAGATTGTTTTTATCCAATATTTGTTCGGTTTCTTGTGTCATATAAGTACAGGCATTTTGAAACACATCTCTCCCGAAAGGCATTTTAAGTCCGCCATCATTGGGTTTTAAACATACTGCATCGACGCTTTTCCCGATGTGTCCCAAACCGGTTGTATTCACATCAAGCACTTCCATATCATCATCGGAATATCTCAGGTTGGAAACAATAACGGCTGCTGCGCCATCTCCCCATAAAAAGGTTGATTTTTTATCGGTTTCGTTATTATAAGCGCTGTTATTTTCTGAAATAACGATCAATGCTTTACTCGCTTTATTACTGGCAAAATAGCAGTCGGCTATTTCGATTGCATTTATAAAAGAAGAACAGGCAGCATCAATTGTAAAACATTTGGCATTCTGGATGTTAAATTCCTTTTGCACTGCGTGAGCTAAAGTCCCGACAGTATCATAAGGCGTATAAGTTGCACCAATAATCAAGTCGATTTCATTGATAGGAAATGGTAAACGACTATATGATTTTTTTATAGCTTCAATTGCCATTGAATTAGTGTTTTCACCGGGTTGAATGCGCCTTCTTTGTTTAATCCCGCTTTTTGAAATTATGTCCTCATCGGAGATTCCATGATTTGCGGTAAAATATGCATTTGTAACTATAATGTCAGGAATATAATGAGTTATAAAATTTATTATCATAAAGTATTTTACATTGAACCTGATTCCGTAACCACTGTTGTCATGTTAATCGAATCATTTGGTTTTTTAAAGCGACACAAAGGTAATATTACAATTTGACTAAATACGTTTTTTAGTCAATTCGTTTGAAAAAAATATATCATTTTAAAGTTTTTAAACTTTTAATAAGTAAAGTAACTAACTCATCGATAGGCTTTTCATATTCAGTATATTTATTTTGTAAATACAGGGGGATTTCAATGCTATGAATCACCATCATAATTACATTTAAAGTAGAATTAACGTTACTTATATCAAGTCGTTCCTCGTCTTTTCCCTTACTCAGAATATAAGTCAACTGTGTCCGTTCAAACGCATCAAATTCATCTCTTACATCTTTTACAAACTGATATTTTTCGAAAAAATCAGCTTTTAATGTTTCATGGTAGTTTTCCGAATTGTTCAGTATTTTAAATCGGGTGAGGATGTATTCATTGAGTATTGTCAGGGAATCGGCATCACTGGTTACAATTTTGCTAAGATTGGCTTTAACTGAATTCAACTCACGTTTCAATACTTCATTAAAGAGTTCTTCTTTGCTTTTGAAATAATAATACAACACGCCTTTTGCCTTGTGTATATGTTTTGCAATTTCATCCATTGTGGTTTTATGAAAACCGAATTTTGAAAAGAAAATTGTTGCTGTTTCTACAATTATATTTTTAACGTTAATTTCCGGCATGGTTTTGACTATTTTTGTTTTTCGGTCAAAATTAATAAATATTATTAACAGGACAATGAATTCTTTGTCATTTTTGATTAACTTTAATATAATTATGCTGACAACGACTTGTACACAGATAGTTACAATTATATTATGCAGGCGTGTAGTTTATAAAACAAGAGAAATCATTTAGCGTTCAGAAATAGATTTTTATGAACTTAATGCAATCAATGTTTATTTTTATTCAGTGTCAGAAAGAGAACGCCTATTTTTTTGAGAAATCATTTTTTTTGTGAAATATTTTCAGCTCATTTGCGGGGAGAATGTCTAACTTCGGCAATAAATTCTCCAATGAAGATTTGAATAATGTTAAAAATATTGATACTTTGTTCATAACCGGATGTATTTCTCCCAGTCAGTTTCAGGCTAATTTAAGAGTTTAAAGAATTTACAGGCTTAGGCTGCCCGTTTAAGTTCTCGTTCTCATTCTATCTAAGCAATTCAGCTCCAATTTTATGCAGGTTGTAAGCGGTAGGAAAATGTACGTTGCTCTCTGTCACAAAGCTGTCGGTCTTTAAGCGCAAGGCGTCCTATCGTTCTTAAAGTCCCCTTTTGCTTTGTCCCGACTTCACCGTGTCTCGACTTCACCGTGTCTCGACTTCACTGTGTCTCGACTTCACTGTGTCTCGACTTCACCGTGTCTCGACTTCAGGCGAGAGGCGAGAGGCGAGAGGCGAGAGGGGATTTAGGTGGCTAAAACTTTGCTTACAATTGCCTGCCTGATATACAAACCGTTTTGGGCTTGCTGGAAATAGTAGGCTTTTTCGTTGCCGTCCACATCCGGATCAATTTCTGTTACACGGGGCAGCGGATGCAGTATGCGCAAATTCGGCTTCGTGTTTTCGAGCATGGCATTTTTCAGGGTATACACGTTTTTCACCCGTTCATATTCCATCAAGTCCTGAAAACGTTCTTTCTGTACGCGCGTCATATACAGGATATCGGCATCGTTGAAATTGTCGGTCAGATCGGAGACTTCGGTAAACGGAATGTTGTTCTTTTTGCAGAACATTTTGTATTCGTCGGGCATTTTCAGTTCATCCGGCGCGATAAATTTGAATGTGGGGTGGAAGTGCGACATGGCCATGATCAGCGAATGCACCGTGCGACCGTATTTCAGATCGCCGACGAGGCAAATGGTCAGATTTTCAAGCGTCCCCTGCGTTTTCAGAATAGAATACAGATCCAGTAAAGTCTGTGAAGGATGTTGATTCGCTCCATCTCCCGCGTTAACAATGGGAACGGGTGATACTTCCGCCGCATAGCGCGCCGCACCTTCGAGGGGATGCCGCATTACAATGGCATCGGCATAACAACTTACCATGTGGATAGTGTCATTCAGTGTTTCACCCTTCGACGAACTGCTGGTAGCTGCGTCCGAAAAGCCGATAATGGAACCGCCAAGACGGATTACCGCCGTTTCAAAACTTAACCTCGTGCGGGTGGATGGTTCGAAAAACAAGGTGGCAATTACTTTTCCATCCAATGTTTTCCGGTTTGGATTGGCTTCGAAATCGGCAGCCGAATTAAGAATAGTTAGAATTTCGTCCTTGCTGTAATCGGCAATTGATACTAAACTGTTGTTGCTCATGGTATATAAATAAATCCAATCCCTACCCCCAAGGAGGTTTTAGGACTTGACATTAAAATCTTTATGTTTTTATTCGCTTTGAATATCTACATTTTTAAGTTCCCCTTTGGGAAAATTAAGGGGCTAAAAAAACCAACACAAATCCACACTGATTTATATTGGTTTACATATTTTTAAAGGCAATTCGTCCAAGCAACTTATTTGCAGCAAGTCGCCTTGATCGAAAAAATATTTGTAATTCCTTGTATTCATTTTCCTTGACAACAAAGATAGTGGAAATTTTGGAAAAAATAATGCGCTTTTTGCGCTTTATTATTTTTTCTTCTCTTTTGTTGCCATCGATCTCGCTTCATATTCGTTCGCCCAATATTTTACAATTTTTGGTTTCTAATGTTGCCGGAATCCCGTTTTTAACAGGAAACTGAATGGCTACTTTAGAGGTTTTGTAAGCTGTTAGTTCGTCTTTGAAAACCACGATGGGTGAAGCAGCCGGATAAAAGACAACAGGTTGTTTGTTAACGGCAAAGTATGCCAAAACCCCGTTTAGTTTGTACGCAGGCATACCGTAACTGATTATTTCACTTGCTGTTGGAACTGTTTGTTTAATAATTTGCCTGAGTTCTTCCAAAAGACCTTTTACATTTTCGGGCTATGCGGCGATATATTCATCAACCGAATTGTAAAGCGTTTTTGAATCCATGTTTTTTCATTTTTCAATCGTTAGTCCGGTTATTTTCTCCAGTTTTGACACAAGAACCGGAGCATCTTGCTTTCGGATTGAAAGTTGCATAACGCATTGGTTGTCGAAAGTCTGCTGGAGAATTTGGGCGTTGCTATCCTTGATTACGTGCATTACATCGTTAAGAAGCAGATATTCAAAGCTGATATTAATTACTTCGTCAACGGTTTTCTCTATTATTTCCGTCTGATTAAGCGCATCGGCGGCAGCTTCTTTATACGCTACGACTAATCCACTGGTTCCAAGTAAAATCCCGCCAAAATATCGCACCACGATAACCAGTATATTTGTCAATTCACGGGAATTAATTTGTCCAATAATAGGCCGGCCGGCAGTGCCAGACGGTTCGCCGTCATCGTTGGCTCGCCAATTTTTCCGTTCTGCTCCGAGCATGTAGGCATAACACACATGGCGCGCATCGTAAAATTGCTTGCGGTAATCTTTCACAATTTCCTTCACTTCCTCCACATCGCGTACAGGGATGGCAAACGACAGAAATTTGCTGCCTTTTTCTTTATAAATACCTTCGGTGGAAGCGGCAATGGTTTTGTAAGTATCGGACATGAATAATTATTGATTTTTTATCCTGACATGTTTGACAAAAGTACTCAAAATGTATTATAAATTAAAATCATGTTTATATATGATTATATTTTTTACTTGTTGAATAATTACTTGTCAATCTATGAATAAAATTAATTTACTTTATACTTTCATTTGACAAAAACAGCAAACTATAACGTGCCCAAATTGTTTTATTAATAAAGTTTGAATTGTTTTGATAGTTAAACAATAATCTTAAAATCAGAATATTATGTCAAAACTTGAATTAAATCAGATTTATCTGGAACTTGAACTCCAGATTAAACGGTTGAATCAGTCAACCTTAGTTGTTTACAAGGATGCTATCCGCAAGGATGCACAACAAGTGATTTCGATTTTGAAAGAGGATATAGATATGTGGGTTATTCTGTTAAACGAACGAAAAATTGCTTGTTACGACCTCGAGAATCTGCTTGAAGCGAAAAGAGATAAAATTAAACTTTATCAACTCGAAAATAAGGGCGTTGATGCAGAAGAGTTGGAATTATTTAAAAGTGATATACTGCGTTTAATTGCAAGAGCGATAACGAATACTTATCTTGAATCATTATTCAGTAACCGAAACGAACATCTTCATGATAAGGTTAATTTTTTTGAAAGTTGAGAAAGCAGATCAGTTCTTTTTAGAAAGCTCAAAAACAATGTCAGGCAAACCCAATATGATTTGCCTGACATTTTTTTATATATCCGGCTTTTAGAAACAAAAAAAAACGTATATTTGCACCCGCTTTGAAGTTGTACATTAATTGCCTCTTTAGCTCAGTTGGTAGAGCAATTCATTCGTAATGAATAGGTCGCGGGTTCGAGTCCCATGAGAGGCTCAAAATGAAATGTTGTCATAAATTCCTGTATTATGTTGATGTTCGATAATGCAATATTTGCTTCGTTTATACCTCAGATACTTATGCTGTTGGGGTATTTCGCATGCTTATTAGCGCCCGTGCATCACCGGTTGGAAAAACAGGAAGTTGAATCGGCGCAAATTATCGCCTATACGCAGCCAACTGTTGTTGACTCGAATCAAGCAATTGCTCATTTCCAGAACTATACTAATCAAGCGGATGATATTTGTGAACCACAATCATTGTCTGCTCCTCCTGCCGACACGTCGGTACTTATTTTTCCCGATTTGTTATTAGAAACAAACCAAGGACTTTTATCCAAACTATTCTCCCGTCCTCCTCCTGATATTTGTTGATTTTCAGCGCTATATCTTTTTTTCCAAAACGATATTGATTCTCCCATTCTAAAATCAATAGTTCATTTCACGTTCAGGCGTGAGAGTGAAGCTGTTTTTTTATTCATTATCATGTAGTTAATGATCGGAAACGATTTTCATTTTACAAGATACAATCAAATAAAAAAATGAAAAATACAATAAATATCTCGATAATATGCTGTTTCCTTTTTGTTTTTAATCCAATAAATGCAACGAATATTCCGATAGAAAAGATTGATTCAATCGGGTTAAACGAGATAGTCGTACAGGCTTCGCGCGACAATTCAAAACTCAAAACCATACCCAATTCAGTCTCCATTATTTCTTCAAAACAAATAGAGTCTCTTGGAATCAATTCGTTGGCTGACGTTACGTCGACGGTTGCCAATTTGTTTATGCCCGATTACGGTTCAAAACTTACTTCGCCCATTTACATCCGTGGAGTGGGTTCGCGCATCAATGCGCCTTCGGTGGGATTGTATGTCGATCGCGTGCCTTATTTTGAAAAAGCGGCATTTAATTTCGATTTTTTTGATGTCAACCGCATCGAAGTGCTGCGTGGGCCGCAGGGAACGCAATATGGACGCAATACGATGGGCGGCATTGTAAATATCCTTACCAAATCGCCCTTGAATTACCAGGGAACGGATTTGAACTTACAGGCTGGAACTTACGGAAGTTATTTGATGAACGTGGGACATTATGCCCAGCCGAATGATCAGCTTGCCTGGTCGTTGGCTCTGAACTACCGGCATAACGACGGGTTTTTTACAAATGATTTTTTGAATAAACAAGTAGATAAGCTGGATTCGTATGGTTTACGCAACCGTTTGATATGGACAATCAACGAACGTTTTTCGGTTGAAAACATTCTGAGTTTCGAAAACAGCAATCAGGGAGGATATCCTTATGCCGTTTATAATGACACGCTTAGCAAATCGAAAATAGCCTATAATCAACAAAGCAGCTATAAGCGCAATTTGCTTTCGGATGCTTTGGTGATGAAATACCATGCTCAGGATTTCGACCTGACCTCCACAACTTCTTATCAATATTTGTCGGATAAACAATCCATTGATCAGGATTTTACGGTTGATTCGTTGTATTTTGTGATTCAGAATCAGAAGCAAAATATGGTTTCGGAGGAAATTATCATCCAATCAAAAAATCAGAAAAAATACAGTTGGATGTTTGGAGCTTACGGTTTTATGCAGCAGTTTGATAATTTCACTGATGTAAATACCTATAAAAAGAAGACCGAAACCATGAAATACTATGACCACTCAATTAGTGGAGCAGCCCTGTTTCATCAATCTACTATTAAAAATTTCCCTGTGAAAAACATGAATCTGACTGCAGGAATTCGTGTAGATGCTGAAACCGATCAACTCGGGTACCGGTTCGACAGAATTGTTAATGGAGTTCTTGCTCATCTGGCGGATACTACTTATAAGTCGTTGAATTCCTTACAGATTCAGCCAAAACTTGCAGTTAATTATACGTTTAGCAATACAAACTTATACGCACTCGTAGCACGGGGATATAAAACCGGCGGATTTAATTCTACTTTCGAGCGTCCCGAAGATTTGACTTTCGAGCCTGAATACAGTTGGAATTATGAAATTGGAGCAAAATCTTCGTTGTTCAATAATTTTTTGTACGCTGAATGCTCGTTATTTTATATTGACTGGAAAAACCAGCAAATTTATCAGACCGTACCCAGTGGCACCGGTTCGATGCTGAAAAATGCCGGCCGGTCGGTAAGTAAGGGATTGGAACTGAGTCTAAATACGGCTACAATTTACGGCTTTGATTTTATAGCTTCGTACGGATATACTCAAGCCACCTTTCTGTCGAATGTACTTAATGCAACAACCGATTACAGCGGCAATTATATTCCTTATGTCCCGAAACACACGGTAGCCGGGCAAGTTAAAAAATCGATTGAAATCAGAAATTCCCATTGGCTCGACCGGATTATCCTGCATGTTTTATACAGAGGCACGGGTGGAATTTATTGGGATGACAAAAATTCGCACAAACAGGATTTTTACAGTTTACTCGATGCCCGCGTAAGTTTCGTTCGTAAGAACATGCAGTTCGATATATGGGGAACAAATTTAACTTCAGCCACTTACGAGTCGTTTTACTTTGAAACATCCGGCAAAAAATATATACAGATCGGCAAACCATTGCAGGTTGGCGTGAAATTATCGGTAAATTTTTAAGAGTATGAACGAGAAAAACTGGCATAAATTTCCTTTGCTTTTCAGCCTGTATATTGCGCAGTCGATACCGATGAGTTTTTTCTCTACGGTGGTTCCGGTCATTATGCGCCAGGAAAACTATTCGCTCTCGTCCATAGGTTTGTTGCAATTAATAAAACTGCCCTGGACCTTGAAGTTTCTGTGGGCGCCGATGGTCGATAACAAGGCGCGAACAACCAAAGACCTGAAACGTTTGATTTTTATATCGGAGGCATTTTATGCGCTGGTTATACTTTGCATTGCCTTTTTCGATTTGCAAACCGACTTTAAGCTGATCATTTTTCTGGTTATCATTGCCTTTATTGCTTCCGGTACACAAGATATTGCGGTAGATATTTATGCTATTTTGTCGTTAAAACCTTCGGAACGAAGTTTGGGTAACAGCATGCAATCGGGAGGGAGCTTTATCGGTTCATTTTTCGGAACAGGCGTGTTGCTGGTGGCTTATCATTATTTTGGGTGGTCGAATGTACTCATCTTATTGGCTCTATTTGTGTTCCTTGCCGTATTGCCTCTGTTTTTCTCGCGGAAAGAAATTCCACTCGAAAACATAAAAAAAGATCGTGTTTCACTCAAAGACATTCTTTCGTTTTTCAACCAGAAAGGAAAGTTGAAACAAATTCTGATATTAATTTTTTATTATTCAGGCATTATCGGTATCATGGCAATGCTCAAACCCTATTTGGTCGATTTGGGCTACGATATAAAACAAATAGCGTTTATGTCGGGGATATTCGGGACGTTAACAGCAGCGTTTTCCACTTTGTTCGGAGGATTTCTCATGAAGAAAATCGGACGCCGCACGGCGCTTTTTATATTTCTGACAATGAGTTTGATTGCCGGAATATATTTCCGCATTATTTCCGGCATCGAACCTTCGGTAACAGCTTTATACATTGGAGTTGGGCTGGTTTGGTGCGCTTACGGATTGTCAACGGTCGGAATTTACACCATTTCCATGGATTCGGTTCGCAAAGGACGCGAAGGCACGGATTTCACCATTCAAATTGTTATCACGCATATCGGAAGTTTGTTGGTGGCGACTTTGAGTGGAAAAGTTGCCCACGAATTTGGTTACAGCGGCTTGTTTAGCGCCGAGGCAATCATTTCGGCGCTTACATTTATACTTCTTTTATACGCTTTACCGCGCAAAAAAACGATTGAAGTCAACTAAAAAACATTTAAAATGGAAATCTCAGAAAAATTATTTCAAAAATACAATATTCCGGTTCCGCGATATACCAGTTATCCGCCGGCGACATCGTTTCATACCAATTTCACGGGACAGGATTTCGTTGAACAAATAAAAATATCGAACAACGCACAGCCGGAGAATATTTCAATTTATATTCACATTCCCTTTTGCACGCAACGTTGCCATTTTTGCGGGTGTAACACCGCATTATTCCAAAGCGAAGAGAAAATACGAAAGTATATTGATTGTCTGAAAAAAGAAATCAAATATATTGCTCAGTTTATTGATAAAAAGCGAGTTGTAACGCAGGTGAGTTGGGGTGGGGGCACTCCAAACTCCATCGATTCGGGCTATGTGAAGGAAGTGATGGATGTTTTGAAATCGGAGTTTGCATTTGCCGACTTTGCCGAAATTGCTATGGAATGCAGTCCGGCATATCTCGATTTTGAAGATGTGGATACACTTGCCGCAATCGGTTTTAACCGCATCAGTCTGGGTATTCAGGATTTTCATATCGATGTGCTCGATGCCATTAACCGCAAAGCCCCTAAACACGATGTGGGTGAAATGCTTGCTTACATGAAAAATAAGGGATTTAAAGGTTTGAATCTTGATTTGGTGTATGGATTGCCTTTGCAAACGCCTGCATCGTTCGAGGAGAATATTCAACAAACGATTGAACTTCAGCCCGACAGAATTGCTACCTTTTCGTATGCACATATTCCGTGGTTTAATTCGGCGCAAAAATTTATGGATAAATACACATTCCCATCGCCCGAAGAAAAGTTGCAAATGTTGGTGCACAGTATCAATTATTTGACAAAGAACGGTTATGAAGTAATCGGTATGGACCATTTTGCCAAACAAGATGATGAGCTGGCAATAGCCAAACGCAGTAAGAAACTGCACCGCAATTTTCAGGGATATAACACCAGGAAAACAACCGGACAGGTCTACGCTTTCGGAGCTTCGGGAATCAGTCAGTTAAACGGTTGCTTTGCACAAAACATCAAGCAGCTGGATCAATATATGAATGCAATCGAGACTACTTCGATGGCTGTGGAACGCGGTTATATACTCTCAAAAGAAGATATACTAATCCGCGATACGATTAATGAAATTATGTGTAATGGAACCATTGATTTTGTTGAAATAGCAGAAAATCATGCTTGTTCTCTTGCAGAGTTTTTAGCCATTACAAAGTTCGATATATCAAAAATTGCTACACTGATTGAGGATAAGTTGGTTGAATTCACAGGAGCTGCCCTTCGGGTAACAGATGCAGGCATGTTGGTTGTCAGGAATGTAGCGGTGGCTTTCGATCCGAATTTTGTCCCTGCTGCCAACAAATATTCAACAACTATTTAATTCATGATGTAACAATGAAAGCAGTTTTACTGGCCAATATGGGCGCTCCGGTTTCGGAAAAAGGCATGAAAATTTTTCTGAAACGTATGTTTAGCGATAAAGCCATTATTTACGCACCGGCTTTTGTGCGGTCGATTGTTTCTACTATCATCAGCAATATGCGTTATAAATCATCCTGGAAAAAATACCGGATGATCGGCGGCTCGCCATTGTTTGCTTCGATGGATAAAGCAGCGTCCGAATTAAAAGTCCTGTTGCCAGACGATTATACGGTTCACAGTGTATATTCCTATTCACAGCCATTTATTCAGGAATTTGTTTCAGGGCTGTATCATTCAGGCATAAAAGAGATAACTGTTATTTCGATGTATCCGCAGGCGAGTTTTTCAACAACGGGAAGTGTGCAAACAGATATAGATAAATTGAAATCGAAATTTCCCGATATTGATTTCCTGTTTATGGAAGAATATTTCGACAACGAACATTTTATTGCTTTTTGGACAACACAACTCATTCAAAAAATCAAAGAAAAATCGTATCAAAAACCCTATTTGTTGTTCAGCGCCCACGCTATTCCGCAATCGTTTATCAAGCGGGGCGATTTATATGTCGAGAAAATAAATGCCTCGGCTAAATTGATTTCAGAACGACTTAATTTACCTTATTCTGTCGGTTATCAATCAAAAATCGGTAATGTCGAATGGACGAAGCCCTACACGCTCGATCATTTAAAGGAGCTTCACAAACAAGGAATTGATCAGATAATCATTGTTCCGCTTAGTTTTATCAATGAAAATCTGGAAACAAAATACGATTTGGATACCGAAATAATTCCTTACGCTTTGAACGAAATTGGGATAAAAGATATTTGCAGGATAAAAATACCCGAAAACGATAAAAACTTGATAAAAATGTTTTACGAATTTATAATTAAACACAATGAAAACAATTGAAAAGGATGTAGTGATTATTGGCGCCGGACTTACGGGTTTGACACTGGCTTATTATTTAAAAAAAGCAGGAAAAAATGTGTTGCTTGTTGAACAAAGCGACCGAACCGGAGGAGTTATCAATTCCGTTACCGAAAACGGATTCACTTACGAAACCGGACCTTCGACCGGCGTATTGAGTTCGTTGGAAATAGTTGAATTATTCGAAGAACTGCATGATAAATGTGAACTCGAAACGGCAGGCAAGCAGGCAAATAAACGTTATATCTGGAAAAAAATGAAATGGGAGGCTTTACCATCAGGGCTTATTTCAGCCATAAAAACTCCCTTGTTTACTCTTTCTGATAAATTCCGAATTTTAGGTGAACCTTTTCGGAAGGCTGGCGGCTATCCCGACGAATCGTTGGCTGAACTCGTGGTACGCCGGATGGGAAAAAGTTTTCTCGATTATGCCATCGATCCTTTCTTGTCAGGCGTTTACGCGGGCGACCCCAATAAGTTGATTACCAGACATGCTTTGCCTAAATTGTATGCGTTGGAGAATAATTACGGTGGTTTTGTACGTGGAACTATTGCCAAGTACAAAGAAAATAAAAAGCACCCGCAACCCAATGCACACAAAATTACCCATGAAGTGTTTTCGGTAAAGGGCGGTTTGAAAAGTATGATTGACGCATTGACTCTTGAAATTGGACAGGATCAACTTATAACGAGTTGCAGGCAAACCAAAATCAACCCTGTTGGCAAGGATTACATTACAACATTTACCGATTTATCGGGAGAGAAATACGAAATTCATTCACCCAAAGTGGTTACTACGGTTGGAGCTTATGCTTTGCCCGATTTGTTACCTTTTGTTGATGTAAGACTTATGAAACTTATGTCCGAAACGACTTATGCGCCTGTGGTTCAGGTTGCCGTGGGATATAAAAAATGGAATAGCATAAAGTTAGATGCTTTTGGAGGATTGATTCCCACGATAGAAAAACGGAAAGCGCTGGGAGTACTTTTTCCATCTGCTATTTTTAAGGGACGCTGTCCTGAAGGCGGCGCTTTGCTGTCTGTTTTTATCGGGGGTATGAATAAACCGGAAATACTGGGAATGAGCGACGAAGAGATATCGCAATTAGTGCGCGATGAACTGCGCATTACCATGAAGGTTGAAACTGAACCCGATTTACTGCGTATTCACCGGTATCAACATGCTATTGCTCAATATGACATAAAAACCGAAAAACGCCTTGAGTCGATCGAAAAGGTAGAGAAAGACTTTCCGGGATTGATACTGGCCGGCAGTTTCCGCGATGGAATAGGCATGTCCGATCGGGTAAAACAAGCCAGAACGGTGGCTAATCAAATTTTATAAGTTGATCCGATAATTTTTACCGTTTATGAGATGACTTAATTATCAGATGAATAGATTCCTTATTTCTCTCGAAAATAATTTCTTATAAAAAAAAATACAGTCATTTTCTCAATCATTTTACTTACAACTTTCAGTCTTTCTGCCCAAGAGCAAACTTTGGTGAAAATTCCCAAGCAGTACAGTTTTGAAATAGGTTATCGTAACATCTTTGCACAATCAAATATTCTCAACCGGTCGACGAATGGATACGGAATGTTGTTCGATTATGCCTGGCAATTAAGTGGTTTCGATGGTAAAAAAGCCAAATCCTTTATCACTGTCCCTTTAGGCTACACGGTAATGATGGCGGACAACAGTGATTCAAAAAGTGTGCATATACTGAATTATGGCTGGACGGTTCGGCATGAACTTACTAAAAATACCCGACTGACGCCATTTGTGGAATATGGATTGTTGCTGAACAATATGCGCATAACCGACACGGAAGGTTCTCTTTTCGGTCATCAATCTCAGTTTGATCTGGGCGTGAATTTAAACACTGCCACCCGATTAAAATATTTTGCCAAATTGGAATACAGTTACACTTCGTATCCACAATTCAATGAGCCTGAACGTATCAGGTTGCATTATATTGATTTGAAAGTCGGTGTGAGATTTTAGGACTTCAAAATCTCTCAAGATAAGGCTTATAAGAAGTGCGAACCGTATGAAAGCCGGTTCGCACTTTTATTTTCTTAACCATTTTTTCAATTAAATGTCGGCAAACTCGAATACTCTTTTGAATAGCGTAAATGCTGATCCACATAGTTTTCATCGTACGAAATTTTCACATCCTTGATTTTACCCGAAGCATCTTTCACCAAAGAGTACACCGGATTTACGAAACCGCGGTAAGGCGCTAAATTGAGTTTTTTGTACCTGTCGAGCGCTTCGGCATGTAAAGTTTGATCCACTTTTACCCCATAATTTTCAACCAGTTTTTTACCGCCTTCGAAATCGCCAGTCGATTTAATACGTTGAATCTCCGCTAATAAATTTCCAAATAATGTACGTAATTTTTCATAATCGTTGACTACTATAAATGTTTTGCCATCGCGTTTTTTTATTTCCACTACATTTTCGGATTTTCCTTTCTCATAAACCCAGGCTGCTATCAACTGACGGTTGCGCATGTGGGCTTCTTCGATGTCTTTTCCGGGCTGAATTCGGGTAAGTTGCGTCATCAAACCATTCATGATAAATTGATAATATTCGGCTTTATAAGCTTCTTTATCCGGCAATAAACCGAGTTCCACTATTTTAGGATCGCCCATATAATACAATCCGAACAAGTCGGCACGCGCTTCTTCAATGGTCGAGCCATAGGATTTCAGCGCATCGGGATCGACACCCGGAAGGAGTTTCCCCGAACCGTGACCGAGGCATTCGTGCAGGTCGGTATGCAGATTGTTGGTCATCGATGCAAAGTCTTTGGCACGCTGGCGTTCCACATCGCTCCACATAAACTCTTCGGCAAAACCGTTACCCAGCGATGCCTGATCATAAGCTTCGGTTATATTTTCGATGGTAACCGATTTTGAACCGTGCTCGCTGCGAATCCAGTTAGCATTGGGCAAATTTACGCCGATAGGAGTGGCAGGATAACAATCGCCGGCAAGAATGGCTGCCGTGATAACTTTGGCCGAAACTCCCTTTACTTTTTCTTTTTTGAATTTCGGATCGATAGGCGAGTGGTCTTCGAACCATTGCGCGTTGGCGCTAATGATTTCAGTTCGTTTGGTAGCTTCGATATTTTTAAAGTTCACTATTGATTCCCAACTTGCTTTCATACCCAGCGGGTCGCCGTAAGTTTCGGTAAATCCGTTTACAAAGTCAACCTGCGATGCTAAATCTTCCACCCATTTAATCGAATATTCATCGTAGGTATTCAAGTCGCCGGTTTTGTAATATTGAATCAGCGTATTGATTACATCTTTTTGTTTTTCGTTTTCGGCTACGGTGGCGGCTTTTTCGAGCCAACCTACGATGCGTTCGATGGCTGCCGTGTAAAGTCCGCCCACTTTATAGGTTTTTTCTACCAGTTTGCCGTTTTCCTTTACCAGTTTGCTGTTCAGTCCGTACGAAATGGGCGTGCTGTCGTTCGGGTCTTTCATGTTGGCATAAAAAGCTTCCACTTCAGCTTGCGTTACGCCATCGTAATAGTTATTGCCCGAAGTCAGGATTAAATCCACTCCATCGGCCTGGTTGGTACGTTTAGGATATAATGTAGGGTCGAAAATGACCGGAGTCAGTTTATTGATAAGGTCTTCGGCTGTTTCGCCGGGCAGCAATACTGTGGTCAGCTCCTCTGCCTTAAGCGATTTCACCGCTTCGGCAAAGAATTCTTCGGAAAATTCTGGTACGAATTTATCTTCGGAATAATGATGATGAATGCCGTTACCCATCCAGACGCGTTTCAGATAAGTGGTGAGGTTTTGAAAATCTTCGGAATTCCGGTCGCCTTTGTAGTTTACATAAACGGCTTCGAGCGTCCGACGAATGAAAAGATTATACTTATTGTTTTGATCGTAAAGTATATCGCGTCCTTCGAGGGCTGCCTGATTCAGGTAATATATCAACTCTTTTTGTTTCAGACTCAACGATTCAAAATCGGGAACGCGATAACGCAGAATTTCAATATCGGCAAATTTATCCACCGAATAAGTGAAATCCTCGATAGCAGGTGTAGCGCTTTTCTGGCTGCTACATGCTAATAAAACTGTTGTCATAAATGCGAGGGTTAGTTTTTTCATAAAAGTTACGAATTGTTCGAATTAAAACGAATTTCACGACTGTTTGTTTAATGGTTTGCAAAGGTATAAAAATTCAACTTTCGACCAAAAATAAATTTTAAAGTAACTTGAAATGTCTGGAAAATAAAATCGACTGAACTTCTTAGTTGAAATTCAGTCGATTAATTGATGTTATTCATTCTTTTATCTTAGTGTTGTTGAAATTTAAACTCATAATACTCTAATCTACAATTTATTTATTTAGTTTTTCAGCAGCTTTTATTATTTGCTCTGAATAATTATAAATATCATCTATTGTACTTAATTCGTACTTGATTTCCTTTTTATTTTCATCAAAAAGGCCGATATATTTATTCTTTTCGCTAAACCAAAGCCTACAAATTGTTTGTCGAATTGAATCATCTAAAAGCACACTATAGAAATTCTGAAAATCTCTACTGAAAATCCTGTTACTGTCAACTTTTGTACGAAGAATTGATTTTACAATAAAGAAACCTTCTATTTCTTCGTTTGTTGTAAGTATCTTATTTTCTTCTTCTTTTGATTGTTCTTCAACTAATTTTACTTGTTCTAAATCCTTAACGTTTTCTTTCTCTAAGGCTGATTTAAGTCTATCACTAATAATATCGCTAATAAATTGATTTAATGATCTTTTTACAATATCAGTAAATTGTGTCATTACTTTTTCTGTAGCTTTACCAGTATAAACCTGACTTACAAAAAACTTGACAAAACTAGGTGATGGCTCGTTTAGTTCATTTGCTAATATGCTTTTTATTTCATTTGAGTATTTAAGTTCGCTGGCAGAACTGACTATGCTGTTCAAATCGAAGTATGACTTATGGAACTTT
The DNA here is from genome assembly GCA_002427615.1 of Paludibacter sp. UBA5753. GTDB lineage: Bacteria > Bacteroidota > Bacteroidia > Bacteroidales > Paludibacteraceae > Paludibacter. The sequence continues at coordinate 24,008 of DIFH01000020.1, read as the reverse complement.
TTTAACTCGAAAACTATTTGTTCTTTCATGTTTGTGAAATCAAACTCTAAAAATGGTTTTTCATCCATTTTATTTGTTTCCATTAAATCGGTATAGAACCTGAATTGGATTCCATTTGTTAAAAGACCAAATTTTGATTTTGTTGTATGAAAATATCTAAATAATTGAGAGTTATGTACGTCTAAATTTTCTCCCCACCATTTACATTCTATTAGAATAATTGGCTGACCGTCTTTCATAATTGCATAATCAACTTTCTCGCCTTTTTTTATGCCGAGGTCAGCTGTAAACTCTGGAACGACTTCGAGCGGATTAAATACATCGTATCCAAGTGCTTGAATGAAAGGCATTATAAAAGCATTTTTTGTTGCTTCCTCAGTTTGAATTTGGTCTTTGAGCCTTACAACTCTTTCTCCAAGTTGTTTAATTTGGTCTTTGAAATCCATAGTGATAATTTTTGATAATGTTATTAAATTTAGATAATTAGGCAAAAAAGATGTGGAGTTATACCCACCCACTTCTTAAGTATAGCCGATATAATTGGCAAGATATTTCTACTATAAGTTGCAAATTTATAAATATTTTTTATATTTTAATCAAAAGGTGAGTTATTATTAAAATTTATTTATAATTCATCGTTTGGCTTTGAATTAATTAAATGCTTATATTTATCTTTGCACACATGTTACAAAACTTCATTTCCTCCAGCATACGAGCCGAATTGCCATTCGAACCTACCGAACAACAGGGTATTTTACTTGATGCGTTGGGCGAGTTTCTGATGTCCACCGATCCGGAAAAGATTTTCCTGCTCAAGGGATATGCGGGAACGGGAAAAACGTCGGTGGTAAGCGCTTTGGTGCGTGCGATGAACGCTTTGCAACAAAAAACAATGCTGATGGCGCCTACCGGACGTGCTGCCAAGGTGATAGCCGGTTATTCGGGTTTTCCGGCGTTCACTATCCACAAAAAAATATACCGCCAGAAATCGATGGCTGAATTTCGTTTTCAGCTGGCCGATAATCTTTTTAATCATACGCTCTTTATTGTCGACGAGGCGTCGATGATTTCGAATACGGGCGGCGATATCGAGTTTGGCTCAGGCCGGCTGCTCGACGATTTGATTCAGTTTGTATACAGCGGCGAGGGTTGCAGCCTTTTGTTGTTGGGCGATACCGCCCAGTTACCGCCTGTTATGCAACCTCACAGTCCTGCGTTGGAAATAGATAAATTGGCAGGTTACGGTCTGAAGGTTTATGATTTTACGTTGACACATGTGGTTCGTCAGGCTTTGGAAAGTGGTGTTCTATACAACGCTACCCGTTTGCGTGAAATGTTGTATGAAGAAAAAACCTTTGAATTTCCAAAATTTGAGTTGGAAGGTTTCAGCGACATCCGCCATTTGAATGGGATGGATTTGATAGATGAAATTCAGCGGGCTTATAATGGAGTGGGAGTGGAGGATACGATCGTCGTTACCCGTTCAAATAAACGCGCCAATATGTACAATAACGGCATCCGTAACCGTGTGCTGATGAAGGAAGATGAACTTACCAACGGCGATTTGCTGATGGTTACCAAGAATAATTACTTTTGGAATAAACTTTACAAGGAAATTGATTTTATTGCCAATGGTGATATTCTGGAAGTTGTTCGTGTACATAAACACCGTGAAATATATGGTTTCCGCTTTGTGGATTTGAGTTTGCGATCGCTCGATTATGGTTGGGAGATAGATGCCAAAATATGGCTCGACATCCTGCAATCCGAGTCGCCGGCGCAAGCCAATATAATGCATCAAAAGCTCTTTGAGGCCATAGCCGAAGATTATCCCGAGATTACCCAGCGACGCATGCTTGTTAAGAAAATATATGAAAACGAGTTTTTCAACGCCTTGCAGGTGAAGTTTGCCTATGCCGTAACCTGTCATAAGGCGCAGGGTGGGCAATGGAAAAAGGTTTTTATCGACCCCGGTCAGATAGCCGAAGAACAAATAAACAGCGATTTTTATCGTTGGCTTTACACGGCACTAACCCGCGCTACTGAAACCGCATTCTTAGTTAACTTTCAATAATAATTTCGAATTAGAAGCATTTTATGTGATTAAATTTTAAAAAAAAATATGATATACTTTATTTAGGCTAATTTTGTTTGAATTTGTTTGAGTGAATTTTTTTGTAAATCTGATAAAACCTGTATGTTCCAGCGCTGTCTATTATTGATTATTCTTCCTTTTGTTTTACTTTTCAGTTCATGCAATGCTGACGTGGATTTGCAGAATATTTCTGATCAAGTTAATTTACATCCCGAATTAATAATACCTATTGGTTCAGCTGAAGTTACATTGGGTGATATTTTTAAAAATTATCTCAGTAATGGAAGTTTTCAGGTTGATAGTAATGGACTTGATATCAGTTATGTTTCCAATGATAGTTTAAAGTTTGATTTCGGCAAAATTGATATTCTAAGTAATGCAAAAACATTAAATGCTGAAATTGTGTTTCCTAATATGCCGATTCCCATTATTATTCCGGCTAATACTGCTTTACCCACAGCAGAATCAGATGATACACTCAATTTAGGAATAAACGGATCAAATAAAATCAGGAGAATTGATAGCCTTCATGTTGATTCTGCAAGATTTTATCTAAATATAAATACGACAAATTTAGCATATTTACGCCCACAGGATATTAAAATAATTATTACATTTCCCGATAATCGAGTCGTTTTTGCAAATGGTCAAACGAGTTTAACTATCGTTCCTACAAGTTTTGGAGTGCCTATTCAAATAGATTTGAATAATTTTTTGATTAATACTTCAGGTAATTTAGAAGGAATACCAATGCATATCCGAGTTGATGCCCATACGGATCAATTACCAGTCGTACTCATGAATACGTCGAAAATAGATTTTTCTTTAAAATTATCTCAATTAAAATTTAATGTGGCTTATGGAAATTTTGAATCCATAGCGAAGGTTTCATCTGTTTTGGATAAGTTCTTTGATATTTCGAAATGGTTTCCTAATGCTGCATTAAATTTCATCAATCCACAAATCTTTATAAACGCAACTTCGAATATTGGAGCGTATCTCAATTTTAATGTCGATTATTTAAAAACCTATTCTTCTACCCAAGCGGGTGATACTGTTTTTGCATGGTTTAATGGACATACAACCAAGTCTTTTTCGGTACAATTCTTTGATCGTCCAAAAACTCCTGGAGTTTGGTATAATCAAAAACTTAGAACATTTGATAGTAATTGGGGCGAAATCAATCAATTAATGGGCTCAGGAACATATAACGATAGAATTGCATTTTCTTTTACTGCTGGTGTTGATTCTGCTATGACAAAATCCGATCCACTCCCTAATTTTCTTACGCCTGATGCAGGTATTCATGTATATATAAAAACGGTCATCCCTTTTTATTTGGATAAAGGAAGTTATTACAATTTTAAAGATTCAATAGCTAATATTTCCATTCCAATTTCATCGGCTTTGGATGACAATTTAAAAAGTTATACCGATACGGTATCATTGGTGTTGAATATCAAGAATGGTTTACCGGTACAAACTGATTTCAGCTATAAACTTTTGGATGCTAACGGGAATGAGCTTCTTGCCGGTTTGAAAAAAAATTACATCATTCAATCGGGAACCGTTGATGCCGATGGAATTGTTCAACCCGGGAATGAATCAAATCAAATGTTGATTATTCAAGTGCCTAATAATAACGTTTCGGAACTTAAACAAGCATACTCTTTAGTTTACACTATCGGGGTTGCAGGTAAAGATATGAATTCAAAGATTCATTTTACAGCTAAAAATACTATGAAGGTAGCAGTGGGTTTGTTTATTAATGGAAAAGTATCAATCCGAATTGGAAAATAAAATACAATGAAAAAGAGGCTTCAACTTTGTTTTATATTGTTTATTTTCTTACATTTCGGATCATTTAAGTTATCTTCTCAACAAGTAAATTCTATTTATTTTTTGGAAAATATACCGGCTCGTAATTTGTTAAATCCGGCTTTTCAACCTGTATCTGATTTTTATATCAGTTTACCGGTTATCGGATATACTCAGGTAGACATTAGCAATAACTCCGTAGCATTGAATGATCTTTTTTACAAACAAAACGGACAAACTATTTCCTTTTTGGAGAATCAGAACGGCATCAATCATTTTTTGTCGAAACTGCAACCAATTTCTGTACTTCAAACTGATTTTGAAACCAATTTATTGTCTTTTGGTGGAAAAACAAATGATATTGGTTGGAACTTTTCACTTATTGAAAAATTAAATATTAAAACAAGCTTTCCTGCCGATATGTTTAAATTAATACTTGCCGGAACACCTGATATTTTACATAATGCGTATGATCTAAGCTCTCTTGAAATAGATACTTTGCTCTATACAGAGGCTGCATTTGGCATTTCGAAACAAGTAAACGATAAGTTGGTTGTAGGTGGAAAAATCAAATTGTTATTAGGATCAACCAATATTTCAAATGTAAATCAAAAATTAAATTTGAATGCCGGACTTGAAAACTGGAATTTAGTTGCACAAGGTTCGATAAATACTTCTTATTCAAGTAATGCATTATTTTCAAATTTTAGTTTAATGCCCAATGACTTGAATAACATATTCAAATTTACAGGAATGGGTTTGGCTTTTGATGTAGGTGCAATTTATAAATTAAGTCCGCGTCTGACTTTATCTTCTGCTCTTTTGGATGTTGGGTTTATAAATTGGAATAAAAGTCCTAAGAATTTTAATTATAAAACTGATTTTAATTTTAATGGTTTAGCTCAATTAACAAGCACAATGAGTACCAATCAGTTGAACCAGTCGTTAGATCGATTTAATTATATGAGTCAAGTCCTTGATTCAGTTGTAACTGCTTTCAAAAATGCCACTCAGATTGATTCGACTTCAAATAGTTACCAAACATCACCAACCGCAAAATTAAATTTTGGAATTGAATATGCCTTATGGCAAAACTGGTTGCATATCGGCTGTCTTTCGCACACCAAACTTTATCATCGTACAATGACCGAAGAAATTACGATGTCGGCAATAACCTCACCAACCGAATGGTTGAATGCTTCTTTGAGTTATTCTTTATTTAATGGAAATTTTGCATCAATAGGATCATCCGTTGCAATTACTACGGGTATTTTTCAATGGTATATCGGTGCTGATTATATCCCATTTCAAAAAGCTGATTTTAAATTATCTACGTTTTATCCTTCATTATCAGGAATTACAGTTCCACTTCCATATCAGACCAAGGCATATAATTTTTCAGCAGGAATGCAATTGGTATTTTATAAGTTAGATAAAAAACAACGTGAAAAACTCCGTCATGTAAGGAAATTGAATGATTGGAATGGATTACATGAAAAGCTTTCTCCATCAAATGATTGCAATTGCTATTTTAATTGAGATTTAAGTTTCTGAAAAAATAGCTCACACTATCAAAAACGAATTCCAATTCTTAAATGGGCATACATAAAATGAAGTGATTTTGAATAACCCAATTTAGGATAGGACGAATAGCTTGCCTGCAATTTTGCAAAATAAAGGATTCTTTCTGTCATTTTGAAATTCACACCGCCTTCAAATTGTGTTTGATGTTCTGTAACCGATCCGGCAACGCCATCTTCGCTTAACCCAATTTGCAGCTCTCTACACCCGAAACAGTTAAATAGGGTCTGCTGAAAAAGTATAATAAGTCTGATAAATAGTAATTTATAGTAATCTTTTTAGATGTAGATATAAGGTTTTTGAATATAACTGACCATTTTCTTCGCACCACAATTTGTGTTTCTTTTGAAAGATGTCTTGAAAATTTGCCTGCGACAGGCAAGTTTAGCCACTCCGTGGCATAAAATAGTTTTTCAGCAGACCCTAATTATTCTTGGGATAACCGTCCGACCGCATTGAGCGGTCAGACGGATTGACAACGCGATGCAATCGCGCAGGAGCAGTGGTTCATCATTTTTAATAACAGGAAGTAAGGCTGTTGTAACTTCGTCTTCTTCTTGAGGGATAAAAACAACAGGAGGAATATAACTTTCATCTTCCAAATCTTCGACATGTACCGGATTTTTTTGTCACCAAAAAGACGCTAAAATATATGAAAGTGTAACATAAGCATTACCTTGTTGTAACAGTTAAGCAATAAATAGCTAATACTTTTACAATCGAAAGTTGTGTTCATTTGTATGACCAATAATGGACAACTTCTTAATAAATAAATATCTATTAATTAATCTGTTGCTTCAATAGTAACCATAAAAATTATGTTTATGAAAAAGAAAACTTTTTATTTAAAAAAGAATGTGCTTTTATTATTTATGTTTAGTTCAATTTTGTTTTCGGTTCGTGCTGAGAAAAGTCAGGCCGGAAATTCCAGTTCATTCACTTATGTAGTAAAATCCCCATTAGATGGGACTACCGACATAGCCAGCTATATACGTGATGTCAATTCTTCGAATTATTTTTATCTTAAAAATGAGAAAGTACAAATTAATTTTTCAACTGTATCGTCTGGAAACAATGCTTATGGATCTATTAGGCCAGGAACTCCAATGGATGTTATGCCTGTTTCCGCCTCAGGCTATGTAGATTGTTTAGATTGGACAGAAATGGTTTTGGTTCCATCATCAGTCCTTACGTCTTCTACCGAAGCCACTACCCTTAAAACATGGGACTGGAATTCAGCTAAACGGAATCTTTCATTACCGTCTGTTTCAGTAATTGATAATGAATTTATTGTTGCATCAGGTCAGTGGGATAGTAATGATTCCATCAAATCGACAGCTATTTATACCTTATTGGAGGGTGAACCAATTATGCGAATAGAACTGACTTTGAATAACTCAGGACGAAATAATTTCACCGGAGCAATGGGTTATATTATTGATCATGATTTAGGTAACCAATTCTGCTATCTTCCGGGGATCGCAAATTGGGGTAAATCAAGTAGTCTTCCTGCTATTAAATCAGGTTGGAATTCTAACTATGTATATGAAGGAACAGACATTGTTGCCGCTAAAACTGTTCCTGCTCATGGTTTGGCATGGAATACAAGTAAAATACAACCTTACGCTGTATTATATCCGGGTTATATTATGGGATTATGGTTTTCTGTTGATATTCCTGCAAATGGATCACAAAAGATAGTTTTTTATCATACGGTCTCTGAACCTTCCAGTTCAACTCCAACTTATGGATCAATTGAAACTTTAGCTACTAAAGTGAATAGCGACAATTTTGTTTCTGAATATATTCCTTTAATAAGTGGTAAAGTTCTAAATAAAGATGGCATAACACCTGTCGTAGGAGCTGAGCTGGTATGTCGAGATATTGCAGCAAATATTACAGCAAGAAGTGTAACTGATGCCAATGGTTACTACACCATGCGACTTCCTATCGGAACATATACTACCACTTCCAGTTGCATCTCTCATTTTAAAGCATCTCGTTCTATTGAGGTTGAACAAAGAATAGATTATACGCTGGACTTTGAGATGGATTCAATTCTTACAACCTACGCCAGTTACGGTGAAAAAATGAGAGGTTCGTTAGTGGAAGGTGGAGATGGTGATTTGACTATGCAAAACAGCAAGATTGCACTCACTTTAGCCGATGAGTTTGTTGATGGTCAGATGATAGCAAGCAAGGGCAAGCCTATTAACTTTGGGCTTTCAAATCAAAGAGATGCTTTTGACTGGATGAACATGCCAATAGTTACTTATCACAAAGAACTTTCTGAAAATGCATGGAATCAGCACTGTGTTAAATATACTTCGTTGACAATAGCTGAGACTTCGGATGTGATGTCGCGAGTAATTGCCGAAGGAACATGTGATACGATACCATTAAGTGTGAAAACAACGTATGAAATACGTCCGAATGAAACATGGGTGTCGGCAGTATCTGTATTCGAAAATAAAACAGCAAGTCCTGTTTCTGTATATATTGCAGATGCCATAGACTTAGACGAAAGTGGAGAAAAAGGCTTTTATTACTCAACTTCAACAGGATTGACAACCATCAGCGACAATAATGTAACAGTAGAGTTTTTACCAAATTTACCCTGGATAGGACAATATGGAACAGCTTCTAATCAAAGCTTTGGTGTTGTTTATTCGGGAGATTTTGCACAAGATTTAAGTTTGTATGGTTGCCAGCGTTGGATGATGGCTCGTAAATTTGTAACAATACCAGCTGGAGGTTCGTATCAAATGTCCCGTAAAATAGTTGCAGTTGAAACACAGTCAGGTGAAGACAGAGCTGAAGCTTTTCTTAACTTCTATAATAATACTTTCAGAGCCAATATTAGTTTGAAAGCCGACTTCCAATCTGAATTACTAAAACCTGCAGCCGGAGATAATTTCAAGGTTAAATATGTTCTAAAGAATGAAAGTGCAACAGATACTTGTTCGAATTTACGTGCAAAAATTGTACTCCCTGCTAATCTGACGACTTCTTCATCAACCGAGATGACAATACCGGAGATATTACCCGGTCAATCTATTGATATAGAATGGAATGTTTCAGCGCTCGAAGGCGGTGGTAATCGCATTGTTCAAGCATCGCTTTTCGTAAACAACGAATTGTTTAATACTTCACGAATACAGTTATTTGTATCAGGGAAAGGTTGGTATGCAGCTGACAATCATACCCATTCAAAACACAGTGATGGTTCGGGAACAATAGCGGAAAATTTGACCGCTGCACGTAGTAAAGGTCTTTCATTTCTTTCAAGCACAGATCACAATAAAGTATCGCAGAAAAACGATATCATTGCCTTCAATCAAGTTAACCCCGATATCATAGGTATTTTAGGTAATGAGGTTTCAACTAACGGTTCGGGGCACGTAGTTGCTCTTTTTGTTAATCAGGTGATTCCGTATACCGATATTAATACACTGCCTAAAGCCCAGGAACTTATTGATTCGATTCAACGGTGTAATAACAATAAAGGCATGGCATTTATAGCACATCCCTATTACCCGGGCTTGGAATGGAAATATCCGTTGGTACGGGGTATGCGTGGTTTAGAAGTTTGGAATGGTTTTTACAAACCTAAGCACAGTGTTAATAGTCGTTCATTTAAATTGTGGGATCAAAAAATTATCAGTGATGGTGAAGCCTATTTAGGGATAGCCAATTCGGATGGACATAACTCAGGTAAAATCAGCGATCCGCAAATTCGTGTACTATGCGACGAGTTTTCTGAAGAATCCTATAGAAATAGTATTAAACGCGGACATTTCTATGGTACTGATGGACCTGATATCCGTTTTACAATTGGGGAAAAAATGATGGGTGATACCCTTTTAGTTACTCAAAGTGAAATGCCGGTAAACTTGAATGTGCGTGCTATGAATATTTCTGGTATTGATTCTGTAAGAATTATCAAAAACGGACAATTAATTGTTGCAGAAAAAATGAATGGAGAAACCGAAATAGCTAATGTGTACACTTCAGTAGCTAACCCGGGTGACTTCTTCCGTGTTGAAGTGGACGGACGCAATGCAACATTTGCTTTCTCTAATCCAATTTTTGTAAGAAAAGATGTTCCCACTAAAATAAAAAAAGTATTTAGTAATCAGTATCAGATAAGTCTTAATCCTGTATCTAAACTCTTGTTTATCAAGGCGGATCAATCCCAATCTATGAATATACAACTAATTTCAGTGGCCGGAATCGTTGTCCTGCAAAAAACGACTGCTCCTGTAAATGAGTATTCACTCTCACTTTCTGATTTATCAAAAGGTGTATATTTATTGAGAATTAACAGTTCTGTTACAAAATTTGTTGTCAATTAATGCAATAACAGCTATTTAAGAAACTGCCTCAAAAATTATTTTGAGGCAGTTTCTTTGTGTTTTGGACTTTTAATTTAACCCATTTGTAGCCTAACATGCCCAGTTACAGCAACGGTTGAATCTTTTGATTTTAATGTAGCTGTAGCTTTAATTTCAAGAGTTATATCATTCCCTGGATTTTCAGTTCTACTTTGTATGACTGAAAATCAAAAGGATATAAAAATAAAGGGTGCTAAGTAGTTACTTTTCTTCCTTGCTTTTTATCACTTTAAATATACAAAGCAAGAACTTTGCTTTTAGCCCGGCGAAATTAAAGAGACTTCGCCGAACATTGTAATGTCAGGCTACACGGTACTGAAAACGGAGGGTGTTTAGGCTAAAAGCGTCGCTTCCAAGTCAGAAAGCGACGCTTTTTATATTGGATAGAATGAGTTTTTATTATACAACTTTCTTCATGGCAGTCATGGCGGCACGCAGTCCGGCGCCAACCACTTCAATAGAATGGCTGCGTAATGCCGCATTGATTTTTACCAATTCAAAGTTATCAACGTGCCCGTCTTTACCGGCATTGAAGTTTTTACCAATAATGTTGGTATCCACCTTGGTCATGAAGTCAGCCAACAGCGGTTTGCAGGCATGATCGAAGAGATAGCAACCATATTCGGCTGTATCAGAAATAACGCGGTTCATTTCGAACAGTTTTTTGCGGGCAATTGTGTTGGCAATCAATGGCGTTTCGTGTAATGATTCGTAATAAGCTGATTCAGGTTTGATTCCTGCGCTAACCATTGTTTCGTAAGCTAACTCAACTCCCGCTTTAATAAATGCTACCATCAAGGTTGCGTTATCGAAATATTCCTGTTCGCTGATTTCCATATTGCCGGCAGGTGTTTTTTCAAAAGCGGTTTCGCCTGTTTCGGCGCGCCATCTCAACAAATCTTTGTCGCTGGCAGCCCAGTCTTCCATCATGATGCGCGAAAATTCGCCGGATAAAATATCGTCCATGTGTTTTTTGAACAATGGGGTCATAATCTTTTTCAATTCGTCGGCCAATTTATAAGCTTCAATTTTGGCCGGGTTCGACAACCGATCCATCATGTTGGTAATACCGCCGATTTTAAGGGCTTCAGTAATTACTTCCCAACCGTATTGAACAAGTTTCGAAGCATAAGCCGTATCAATTCCTTTTTCAACCATTTTGTTGAACGAAAGAATAGAGCCTGTTTGCAATAAGCCGCAGAGAATGGTCTGTTCGCCCATCAAGTCCGATTTTACTTCGGCCACAAACGACGAAAGCAGAACTCCGGCTTTGTGTCCGCCGGTTCCCACGCAATAGGCTTTGGCAATTTCGAGACCATCGCCGTTCGGATCGTTTTCCGGGTGAACGGCAATCAGAGTGGGAACGCCGAAACCACGGAGGTATTCAGCGCGTACTTCCGAAGCCGGCGATTTTGGAGCGATCATTACAACGGTAATGTCTTTGCGAATTTGAGCGCCTTCTTCAACAATATTAAAACCATGTCCGTACGAAAGACAAGCGCCCTGTTTCATTAAAGGCATAAGTCTGTTTACAACTCCGGTATGTTGTTTGTCGGGAGCCAGGTTCGATACCAGATCGGCGGTAGGAACCATCTCTTCGAACGTGCCTACTTCAAAGCCGTTCTCGGTAGCTCTTCTGTATGATTCGCGTTTTTGGTCAATCGCTTCCTGGCGCAAGGCATAGGCTACGTTCAAGCCGCTGTCGCGCATGTTTTGCCCCTGGGCCAAGCCTTGAGCGCCGCAACCAATGATAACGATTTTTTTACCTGTCAGTTTTTTAACTCCATCAGCGAATTCGCTGCTTTGCATAAAATCACATTTTCCCAATTCCTGAACTTTCAGGCGATGTGGGAGTGAACTGAAATAATTTGCCATTTTTGTAGTAGCCTCTTTAACTCCCGAAGGGAGATTATGAAGGTCTTTTTAATTGTTAATTATATATGAATTTATTCTTTATTTTCTTAAAGTATTCTTTGTGTGTCTCTACGTAACTACTCAGCACCCTTTATTTTTATAACCTTTTGATTTTCAGTTCGACTTTGTCGAACTGAAAATCAAAAGGAGGGGGATTGTTTCATTAACCCCCAGTAAGCGAAGCGCAACTGGGGGTTATTCATATTTAGCCCCTTCGGGGCAAAGAGTTTAAATACTTAACAATCAACTAAATGGTTGATTATTATCAAATTTATTAGTGTGCTGAGTAGTTACGTCTCTACTTTATTCGGCACAATTTTACCTTGTCTCGACTTCACTGTGTCTCGACTTTACTGTGTCTCGACTTTACCGTGTCTCGACTTTACCTGTCTCNNAGAGGCGAGAGGCGAGAGGCGAGAAAGGAATTTAGGAAGCCGCAGTCAATACCATTCTTGCTCGGCAGGCGGTTTTTCCTTCCTTGCGAATCTCGAAACGAAAATCGTCTTTTTCTATTTCGTTTACAAAGATAGATATTTCTTCGTCAAAAAGTATCTCGTTTACATAATTGATTTCAAAACGCTTGATTCGTTTTTGTCTGTAAACATCCAGTGAAAAACAATCGCTTATCCATTCCACATACCGCGTACTATTGGTGTGTCCATTGATGTCGATATGGCTGTATTTTACTTTGAAAACATTCACCGGATTTCCTTCTACGACTTCCAGTTTGATGGGTTTTTCCATCGAAAGGGTTACGCCGGTTGCATGCTTGTGAATACCATTGAGCAAAATCAAATCCTGGGCACGCCGGGTGTTGATATTCATCATAGCCCAGTTGGAGCTGGCTTTACCTATTATTTCATCCTGTTCATTCCTGATCAGAAAGTTACGTGTTGTATTGGCGCGGTCTACTTTTTCAACCCAGGTTTCAACCTGGATTTTTTCGTATTGCTTCGGGAAATAATCCATTTCCACTGCCAGCCGTAACAATACCCATGAACAGTCGATATTGTTTAAATCGCGAATGCCGAAACCGTTGTCGTCGGCGTTGTAACCAGCAGTTGTCAGCAGGATGTTGGTCATAGCAGCCATGGTTGTGCGATATTGGAAATCGACATCCTGAGGCTGAATCCGAAATGAATAGCTATTGTTTGAAAGTTGCATTAAATTTATTTGAAGAGTGATTAGAACGTGTAAAGTTAGTAAAAGTTTACAAGTTTATCCTGTTTGAGCGTTTGAAAGTTTGGAGAATTTAATATAACATAATCAAACTTAATCTATTGTTATGTTAAGTGTAAATTGTCCGAAATCAGTCTTAACCGACAGACCGCATTTAGCGGTCGTTCGGTATGCGTAAAAGCGTTCAACCGCTTCAAGCGGTTTGACGCATTACAAAACATCCGTCAAAGCATGATGAACATAGCGCTACTAATAAACCGATTTACTGTTTCCTGCCAATTTTACACTTCAAATTTCTTCATGCTTTCCAACATATCGCTCAATCGTTCCACTTTTGATTTGGTGATAGCCACACGACCTGAACGGATAAACTGCAACACTCCAACCGTTTGGCTAAGTTCCTCGAAAAGCTGTTGTGTCTCGGTGTAATGACCCGTTTTCTCGAAAACCACACAATCTTTGTTCATTTCAAGGATATGAATATCGTGTTTACGAATTAAGGATTCTATGCCTCCCAATGAGAATAATTTGTCGGTAGCTACTTTGTAAAGCGCAATTTCCTGAAATACCAAATCGTCGTCGGTATTATAATAAGCTTTCAGAATATCCACGCGTTTATCAATTTGCTTCACTACTTTTTCGACCACATCCTGTGTCGAAAAAAGTGTAATTGTAAATTTGTGAATCCCATTTAATGCCGATGGCGAAACGGATAGAGTTTCAATATTCAAGGCACGCCTGGTAAAAATAATTGTGATCTGACCTAACAACCCGACCGTATTTTCCGAAAAAACGGTAATCGTATATAATTTATTTTCCATATATTCTTAAATTTAAATGAATCAATTTCCAATTTCCAATTAATGTATTTCTTCATTGGAAATTAGAAATTAAACAACTTGTGATTGAATTAATCTCCCAAAAGTATATTAGTAACACAAGTACCTGCAGGAATCATTGGATAAACCATACCTTTTTTCTCTACGTTTACCACCAACAGGTAAGGTTTGTCATCCTTAAGCATATCAGCAATTGCCGCATCCAATTCCTCGCGTTTGTGAACTTCTGTTCCATCGATGCGATAAGCTTTGGCAATAGCAATAAAATCAGGATTTTGCATTTCGGTAAATGAATAACGTTTGTCGAAGAACATTTCCTGCCACTGACGTACCATGCCAAGAAAATGGTTGTTTAGAATAATCATCTTCACGCCGATCTGTTCCTGCATGATGGTTCCGAGTTCTTGGATAGTCATTTGGAAACCGCCATCGCCGCTGTACATACAAACAGTACGATCGGGAGCTCCCATTTTTGCGCCAATCGCTGCCGGAAGTCCGAAACCCATTGTTCCTAATCCACCCGAAGTTACCAAACTTCGTGTTTGTGAAAATTTAAAGTAACGCGCTCCCATCATTTGATTTTGACCCACATCCGTTACGCAAATAGCGTTATGATTAGTTGCTTCGGACACTTTATGAATTACTTCGCCCATGGTCAACTCGCCTGATGCAGGATATACCTCACGTAGAATTACTTTTTCGAATTCTTTTTCTTCATATTCTTTAAATGAATCAATCCATTCCGTATGTTTTGCAGCCTGGATTTTTGCAGTCAATGCAGGCAGTACTTCTTTGGTCGAACCTAAGATTGGCGCATCAACAGTTACATTTTTGTTGATTTCGGCTGCATCGATATCAATATGAATAATTTTTGCCTGTTTGGCATACGTATTCAAATCACCGGTAACCCGATCGTCGAAACGCATACCAATGGCGATCAGTACATCGCATTCATTGGTTTTCATGTTGGGTGCTACATTTCCGTGCATTCCAAGCATTCCTTTGTTCAGTCTGAAATCAGATGGCATTGCTGAAGCCCCTAAAAGAGTCCAAGCAGCAGGTATGTCGGCTTTCTCCAGAAATTTTTTCAGTTCTGCCTCTGCATTGCCCAAAACTACGCCTTGCCCAACCAATGCATAAGGTTTCTTAGCCGAATTAATCAGTCTGGCAGCTTCTTCTATTTGATTTTGACTTACTTCGGGAACAGGTATATAACTTCGAATAAACGTGCAAGGTTTGTAATCGAATTCAATTTCCTGAATCTGTGCATTTTTGGCAAAATCTAAAACTACCGGTCCGGGACGACCACTGCGTGCAATATAAAAAGCACGGGCAACAGCCCACGCAACATCTTCAGCCCTACGGATCTGATAAGCCCATTTTGTTACTGGTTGTGTAATACCCACCACATCAATTTCCTGGAAAGCGTCTGTGCCAAGTAAGGGCGCTCCAACTTGTCCGGTAATAACTACCAAAGGCGTACTGTCAAGCATGGCGTCGCTGATACCGGTTACCGCATTGGTTGCTGCCGGTCCTGAAGTTATGAGACAAACGCCGACTTTACCCGAAACGCGGGCATAACCCTGAGCAGCATGTGTGGCGCCTTGTTCGTGACGGGTGAGAATGTGATTTAAATGTTTATCATAATCATAAAGGGCATCGAAAACGGGCATTATTGCTCCGCCCGGATACCCGAAAATCGTGTCAACACCTTCGTGTATCATCGATTCTATTAATGCTTTTGCTCCTGTTATTTTCATGTGTAATTCCATCCCCTTAAATCCTCTGTCGCTTGTCGCTTTTCGCTTGTCGCTTTTCGCTTGTCGTCTCTCGTCTCTCGCCTCTCGCCTCTCGCCTCTCGCCTGAAGTCGAGACAGGTAAAGTCGAGACAGGTGAAGTCGAGACACGGTAAAGTCGAGACACGGTAAAGTCGAGACATGGTGAAGTCGAGACACAGCAAAGTGGACTTTAAGGAAGTTTTTATTTTAAATTGTTATACTTTCATTTTAGTGTTTTTAAAAATTCCCCTTGAAAGATTTAGGGGGTTTGTCTTCAATCTATCATTCTAACGGCACCCTTATCGGCTGAACTAACCATGGATGCGTAAGCTTTTAACGATTTCGGTACGAAACGGTTTCTATCTTTCGGTTTAAACGCTTCTTTGCCTCTTGCCAGTTCGGTTTTTCGGCGTGCATTCAGTTCTTCATCGCTCAGTTTGACGTTGATAGAGCGATTCGGTATATCAATTTCGATGATATCGCCATCCTGAATCAGACCGATATTTCCTCCCGATGCTGCTTCCGGCGAGATATGTCCGATAGACAAACCTGAAGTTCCGCCCGAAAATCGGCCATCGGTGATGAGCGCGCATTCTTTTCCGAGATGACGTGATTTTATATAAGAAGTCGGGTATAGCATTTCCTGCATTCCAGGGCCGCCTTTCGGACCTTCGTATGTGATTACCACAACATCTCCTGCAACAACAGTTCCGTTTAAAATACCTGTGCAGGCAGCATCCTGAGAAGTAAATACTTTAGCCGGACCCGAGAATTTCCATATACTTTCGTCAACTCCGGCAGTTTTTATAACGCATCCATCTTGTGCAATGTTTCCTTTCAGGATTCCCAGACCGCCATCAATCGTGTAAGCGTGTTCCATATCGCGGATACATCCATTCGATCTATCGGTATCAAGTTCTTTGTATTGAGAGTTTTGCGATCCCATAACCAAATTAAAACGATGACCCGGCGCACTTTTGTAAAGATTTTCAACTTGTTCGGAAAGTTGAGCAGAAGTAATGTCGTATTTGGCTAATGCTTCGCCCAAAGTCAAGCCATCGACTCGGTGAACAGCCGGATTGAGCAAACCGCCCCGATTCAACTCGGCAAGAATGCCAAGAATTCCTCCGGCTCGGTTTACATCCTGAATATGATATTTTTGTGAGTTAGGTGCAACTTTGCATAGACAAGGAGTTTGACGTGAAAGTTGATCCATATCATCCATGGTGAGTTCAACTTCAGCTTCGTGGGCAATGGCAAGGATATGTAAAACCGTATTGGTTGAGCCGCCCATGGCAATGTCCAGCCTCATGGCGTTGAGAAAAGCATCGCGGGTGGCAATGCTACGAGGCAGGACTGTTTCATCGCCATCGCGATAATATTTGTATGAATTTTCAACAATCAATTTGGCCGCATCCATGAAAAGTTGGTAACGGTTGGCGTGTGTTGCCACTATGGTTCCGTTTCCGGGAAGCGCCAGTCCAATGGCCTCGTTCAGGCAATTCATCGAGTTGGCGGTGAACATTCCCGAGCAAGAACCGCAGGTAGGACAGGCGGCGTTTTCAACTTTCGTAATCTGTTCGTCTGAAATATTATCGTCGGCAGCCTGTACCATGGCATCAATCAGATCGAGTTGTTTTCCATCCAGTTCTCCGGCTTCCATAGGTCCGCCCGAAACAAAAACGGTAGGGATATTCAACCGCATGGCAGCCATGAGCATACCCGGCGTTATTTTATCGCAATTGCTGATACATACCATGGCATCAGCTTTATGTGCGTTAACCATATATTCAACACTATCGGCAATCAAATCGCGCGAGGGGAGTGAATACAACATGCCATCGTGTCCCATGGCGATACCATCGTCGATAGCAATGGTGTTGAATTCAGCGGCAAAGCAGCCGAGTTTTTCTATTTCAGCTTTTACTTTTTGACCTATTTCGTGTAAATGCACATGACCCGGGACAAATTGAGTAAATGAATTTACAATGGCAATCAATGGTTTTCCCATTTGTTCGTTTTTCATTCCATTCGCTCTCCAAAGCGAACGTGCACCTGCCATCCGGCGACCGCCTGTACTTGTTAGGCTTCTTAATTCCATGTTTAATCTCCTCAATTCGCCCTCGTTGTGTCTTGCCTAAAAGTTGAGATGCAGCGAGGGAGAAATATTAGTTAGTATTTTTATTATTAATTGTTGTTTTGCCCTCCCAAAAGTCTCTTTTGGAGCGCTTCAGGGGCAAAAGAAAAAACCTTTCTCCGTTATGGTGAGAAAGGTTTTAATGCTTTTATAATACATACAGTTGATATAACGTAACCCCTCACCTCTGATTTTTGACCAAAAGAAGCACGACGTTCACGAGCATAGTATAAACACTTTGAGTAATCATTTTTGTATCATTATTTCGGCTGCAAAGATAAATCAAATTTTGAAACTAACAAATAGTTTGGAAGATTTTGTTGATATTTTTATTCAAATTGAAAGAAATAACTCTGAAAAAAACGTAAAAAGATATAGTTTAAACAGAATGATTGAGCAATTTCGACGGAATCGGAATTATTCCCTTTGGTGGTAACCGTTGGTTCCGTCATCCCCCATAGAGCCTCTCGTCCTACCGGATATTCTTATTAAATGTACAAAGCTCCGCGGACGTCTGACGGGATTTGCAATCCCGTCGTAATGTTATAAGTACCTGCCTGTCCTCCATAGGCGGATAAACCGCAGGCAGGTTTTTAATCCGAAACACTTAAATTCTCATATCCCAACACAAAGATAAATGTTTGTTTTGAAAGGAAAGCGGATTATAAACTTGCCTGCTGCAGGCATGTCCTTATATTAAAGAAAGGTAAGATTACAAATCCTACCTGACCACAGTTTTATGCTATGTCGCAGTTGTCAAGAAATAGTTTGCAGTACGTTATTTCCTTTTGGCAGTTATCTATTTCTATTTCGCAGTTCGTTATATGTTAACTGCTGTTCGTAGTTTGTTAATCGCAGTTCGTTATATATTAATTGCAATACACTATTTACAACTTTCAGTTGATTATTCGTTAACTGCAGTTGTCTGTTTAACAACCGCAGTTCGAATATATAAAAGTGCAGTAGGCTATTTGCAAATTACAGTAGTCTACTTCTATTTAGGAATTGATTGTTTTAAACTCTAACTTGGATATTTGTTTAAAGTAGGGGCTTGTTGCACCGAATACGGATTTAATATACAATTTGGCGTCGGAGGCTATATCTACTAATCCTGTTAAGGGTTTATATAGAATCTCATTTCTAGAAATACGGGCGTTGCTTAGTTGTATGGCGGCTGTTAGCACGTCAGTATTTTTTGCTTTAAGTTCGGTGTAAAGAGCAGTTAATGATTCCACCTTTAAATCTTCTTCATTTGGGTTGTAAAGGGGAACGGAAGTAAGAAGCATAATCAGTTTGTCGAAGTTTTCAATACGACTGTCGTAGCTCATTTGAGCTGTTGAGATTTGGTTTACTTCTTTTCCATCGGCTTCGAGTGCTTTCTTTTCTTCGTCAGTAAGTTTAGCGCTTGCTCTTTTGCCTTGAAGTTTACGAACAATTGTTTGTGCGCTTTCGTCAACTTGAACTGTGGTGTCGGAAGCTTTGAGTGCATTGTTTACGCGAGTAATAAGTTTGCTGAATGGTTTAAATGCGGATTCTCTTGCTGCTACTGCGTTGGAGTATGCAGATTGAGCAATATTTACAGCATTTAAGGATTGTTTTGAAGCCGTTAGTAGGGCTTGTAAAGCGTTTAGTTTGATACTGTTTTTTGAAGGATTGTAGCTTGAACCAAAAGCTATGATTGAAGTGATTAAACTTTCAAGATTTGTCACGTTTTTGGCGTGACCTGTTTCTGAAGTGCTTGCCATAATGGTTTAAATTTTAGTTTTATAACTTATTTTAATTTTGCAACAAATGTAAAAATAATTAATAGATTGACAATATGTTTTCTTGAAATTTTTTCTAAAAATAATTCCCCCACGCTGCCGCACGAATCCTTTCGTGTGGCAACAACCTTAAATCAACACAATGTCCAATAAACCTTTTTCTCCGGCATAATCAATTGCACTACTGTATACATAATGCTCGGTTCTAAAAACCAAACCCTCTTCAACCGGATTGTTGTGAATAT
>DIFH01000020.1:3937-4198 GCA_002427615.1 Paludibacter sp. UBA5753 | reverse complement strand
TTCCGCTGCTTCTTCAAATTGCTTCGGTAGCGATTCCTTTCTGCTTTCCTGAGGATTCTCTTTTATGGCTGCCACTATAGCATTACTGGTAAAGCGCTTAAAACTACCTAATATTAATTCAGGCTTTTCATTTTTAATGCTGCTCAATATCAAATGTACATGATTAGTCATATATTTCCATCCCTTTTTCCTGTTGGCAATATCGCAAACTATCAAGCAATATATCCTTATATTCGTTCCTTGTAAATACATCTATCCATT
>DIFH01000020.1:0-3857 GCA_002427615.1 Paludibacter sp. UBA5753 | reverse complement strand
AGGATTCGTGCGGCAGCAAGGGGGGAAAGGATTCATGCGGCAGCAAGGGGAAGTCGTAAAAGAAGAGACAGTTTATTATCTCTTCTTTATTCCAATTTTCAAGTTGTCCGTTGAAGTAGTTTTAATGTAGTCTATTTATCAAGAATGAAAATAGTGTCATAATATACTCCGTTTCCATTATTCTGAATTACTGGGATAACTTGTTTAACATAATATCCTTCGTCAAGTGCTTTTTTCAATTCAGGATACTCGGTTTCGATAAATTTTTCATTACCATCAATGTAAGCTCTTGTTGTTACTGTAATTACTTTTTGCATTTTCTTTAATGTTTTAAGTGTTTATATTCGGGTTATTTTTGAGACTATTTTCGTTCTTTATTTTTTTGCACTTACCGCTAACGACCGAGGCTATGGGCATTGGCGGTTTGCGGGAGCATTCGCTGTCGTGGAACGACAAGGTGAATGCGGGAGCAAAGACCGCTAATTGCACGTCAACCAGCCAATGAACATAGGCGTGTGTTATGTGCTGTTCTTTTCATCTGTATGAAGCTATCGACTTTGATATTTTCACATTTGGTAAGTTCAGTGTTTCCAAATAGACCGCTATCGCTGTTATTCTCGAATCGTTTTTAGGCCCGAGAATTACTTCTTTGATCGGATTTTCACCAGCAGGATTTACGAAATTGAAATCTATATATGCAATCGGTAAATTTTTTTCCATTCTAAATTTCACTTCTTGTCCATCATATTCTTTACCGAAATATGTTCCTCCTCTATCAACTAGCTTTAAGAACTCATTACTTTTTTCAAAGTTTAAAATGTGGATTAATCTAATCTCTTTTTCTTCTTTAAATGCTGGATTTTTAAAAGACGTCAAGTCTGCACTCAATAATGCGCAAATTTCAAAGAACTCTTTTCCATACCTAATATCTTCAGGTTCTTTTTTCTCAATTTCATAGATTTTCTTCAGTATATCACAAACCTCATCTACTTGTTTCTTTTCATCATACAATACCTTTAATTGTCTAGTAGGTAGTCCTGAAATATGTTTAGCATCAAAACCAATACAGTATCCATTTCCGTCGTCTGCATATGCTCGCCATTGACTTAGAACATCTCCTTCTAAAGATAAGCAACTTGCAAGAAAATTAAAATTCAAACCTGAACCACTTACTATTTCATCAACTTTATCTAAAAACTCCTTTGTTACTTCATCGTATATTTTGTTAGCCGCTTTTTCCCAAATATGATAACCCCAATGAATTTCAAGAAAATCATTCATAGAGAATAAATCACTAAATCTTAATGTCTTGTTAGTACATATTGCATGAAAAGTTTCTGCACTACAGTAGTGGTACACTAATTGTTTTTTTTGTGGTTTAAAACTGCGTTTTACTAACATATTTGTTTTTTTTAGAATAGCACATAACGACCGAGGCTATGGGCATTTGGCGGTTTGCGGGAGCATTCGCTGTCGAACCGCTACAAAAGTAAAAGCGGGAGCAAAGCCTCCAAAAAGCAATACTCCCGCCAATGCGCATAGGCGTGTGTTATGCGTTCGCCATTTTCGTGTTATAAGTTGTTTGTTAGGTTTTTACAATCCAGTCTCTGTCTTTCAATTTGTCATAACCTCTTTTTTGAAGAAACTTCTTGAATTCTATGTTATCAGTTGCTGGAAATTCAACTATAATTTCGTCTGTTAGTTTTTTCAAAACTTTGTCGCCAATTGTATCTGCAAATTTTCCTCTCAATGCTTTTTCGTACCAAGCCAAAAGGTCTGATTCTGTCACAATACTCTGAATTTTAGATTTCCAACCCATTTGGTTGAGAACTGAAACAATAATTTTTTCTTCCGTGTCTTTGCAAACAATAACGATTCTGTCTGCTGATACTGAAGTAACAATGTTTTCTGCAAGTTCTTCCGTCAACGACAGGTGTTTGATTTGGATAGCTAGTCCGAAATTTGCCCACATATCAAGCCCTCTGTCTGCTGCGTTTGTAACGCCAACTCGGTTAATTCTCGCTTTTAGCTTTATGTTTGTTTGCTTAGACGAAAGTTGTATTACACGTTTCGCAAAGTCTTCAAATTCAACTAAAATATCCGATTTTGCAGGATTTAAACTCACTTCAACCGAAACTTCTAATGCCTCAACTAATGCAGAAAATAATGAATAAACAACTATTTCATAAATCTTATCTATACTTCTTCTTAGTCCAGGTTCATTCCAAAACATTGCAAGAAATTCATCTAAATTAAATGTCGTTTTGTCGTGACTTTGGCAATAGCCTAAACCTGCTGACATTTGAGAAATTCTTTGCTCAAATTTTTTGTAAATATAAGCTTCTACAATTCCATTCTTTTCACGGTTCTCTTTTCCGAGTTCAGCTAAAACAGCAGGTGGAATTGCATTGTCGTTAAAAATATCATCTTGGTATTTTGCAGAAGAAGTCGAGGTTCGACCTAAAAACCTAATGCAGATTATATTTCTCCATTTCTTTGAAATAGTTCTATATGTGGTTAAATCAGAAAGTGTAATATCTTTCTCAACTCTGTCACGGTGCAAAATTTCAGCGGCTTGTATAGGCTTATAAAGGTGAACTCTTGCTTTTTCGATAACTTTATCCAGCGATTGTTTGGCTTCTTTTATATCCATTTTTAGGTTCTAATAGTGTTAATTGGACTGGTTCTTTTACTGCAATTCTCTTGTTTTGTAAGGAATTCATCATCTCGCCAGCAATTGCTTGAATAACTGGAACAGAAACAGAATTTCCTGCAACTTTTCTTAATTGGGAATATGGTATGTTTATTTTAAAGCTGTCTGGAAACCCTTGTAATCTTAACATTTCTCTGTCTGTCAAACGTCTTTCTCCATTAACAACAAGATAATTATAACTTCCTCCCGCTCTTAATGCGCAAGAATATGGTAACGCAGAAATGTTTCCTCCAATATTTTCATGCCAAATAGACGGAAAAGGCGGAACGCCTTTTACCGCTTTATATCTTTTTTCTCTTAATTCGATAGAAATAAAATAGTTTTTAGGAACATCTTCGTCTGCCAACAATACTTCGCTTAATGGTTTGTAATAACCAAGTGGTTTTGGAAACTTAAAATGTATTGGTTCTCGAAAACCAACTATATAAATTCGTTCTCGCTTTTGTGGTAATCCAAAGTCCAAAGAATTAAAAACTTTGTGATAAACCGTATAACCAAGTCCTTTTAGTTTTTCTATAATTACTGCAAAAGTTTGTCCGTCATCATGCGTTGTCAGTCTTTTGACATTCTCAAGTAAAAAGGCTTTGGGACGCTTAGCTTCTAAGATTGCCTCAATGTTAAAAAATAAAGTTCCTCTTGTGTCTGCAAATCCAAGTCCTTTTCCTGCAATACTGAAAGGTTGACACGGAAATCCTGCTAGTAATATATCGTGGTCGGGAATGTCTTCGGGTGCAATGTCGTTAATATCTCCAAATGGTCTTTCTCCAAAATTTGCTTCATACATGTCTTGCGCTGCCTTATCCCATTCAGAAGAAAACACAGTTTCACAACCATGTGCTTCAAAACCAAGTCGTATGCCTCCGATTCCGGCAAAAAGGTCTATTGTTTTTAATTTATTTGTCATCTTAAATTTGTCGTTATAATTGTCGCAAATTTACTCATAATTACCTTGTCAACTGTCATTTTCGTTCATTAGTTATAAACAATGTCGTGTCTTTTCTTTTTTTTATGGTGACGCATAACAATATATATCCTTACCTCAATTCAGGATATGCGGAACTGAGTTCCACATATATCGCATATATACAAATGAGTCTAAAAGATAATTGATTGTTATTTTGTTTTTTATACTTATGTTGTTTTT
>DIFH01000103.1 GCA_002427615.1 Paludibacter sp. UBA5753 | reverse complement strand
GTACGTATTGATTTGTACGGGAGTTCTTTTTCTCTGAAAACGATCAGTTTTATTTCACATCATTCAAGTTACGAATAATAAGTTGATAGGAAGTAGCCGTTGCTGTGGAGTACTGACCAACAATTCCGGTAACTGATTTTTCTCCGGCAGGAATTGTTTCTGCTTTAAAGGTCGCGTATTTTGTAACATACACCACAAGTTCATCGGCGCCGCTTGTTATTTTATTGTTCTGTCCTGCAGCAGTACCCGAATACCATGTTCCGCCACCACCTGATGTAAGCGTTCCGCTAACAGTTACCAATCTTGATTCGTAAGAAGCATAGTTGGCACGTATATCGGCAATTGTAGTTGCTTTAGGTGTAACCACAATATCAGAGGCAATTTTACGAGTCTTTAAATTCGGCACATTGTTTAGTTGAATTGCTAATCCATATTGGTTTAATTCCAATCCTTCCAATGCTATTTCAATTTTATCGCCCATATTATAGGTGGTGTTGTCAGCAGTAAGTCGAACCATAATACCTGCCGAATTATCGGTCGAAGCAATTGTAAGGTTTTTCAGCGAACTGCTGTTTCCTCCTACAAGGTCGGTAATCACAACACCCACAATTTTCTTTTTGTCGGTAATCGTTTTCATAGCGCCAGTCCATTGAGCTCTTAAGTCGGCAATAGACATTTCGGGAACATTGAAATCGCCAGCTGCAGGAGGTTCAATGCCAGTATTGGCAGCTACAAACCAGTAAGCGCTTGTGTTTTTAACTCCAGGGAAAGTATTGTACTTCATGATATCGCCATAAACCAAAATCTCTTTTCCAAAGTTAGCTGGCGTTGTCTTCAGTCCTAAAGCAGTACGGACGGCTCCGGCAGGTAATTGAATCGATAACATTTTGGCTTTATCTGTTTCGTTGGCAGTAGCCGCCAGCATTATGTTTACGTCATCGGTAAATGGAGCGACTGCTTCTACGATAGCAGGATTTGGAGTACTGTTATAATATCCTACAATAAATCCTTTGGTCCAAACACCGGTTTTGACGGCTTCGGTGGTGCTCGTTGGATTTAAAATCATCACATCGGCTACTGAATAAGGTTTGGTTTTAGTTCCGTCGCCTGTTAACTGTTCTACAGTTACTTCACCTTCTTCCACTTTAAAGTTTTTCACTTCCCAGGTTCCGGCTTTTGCAGCAGTAGAAACATACTTGAAAGCGATATTCACTTTTTTGCCGACAAATGAAGTTAGACTAATTTGTGGATTAACAAAAGTAAAATCACTATTTGTAAAATTTTTAGTTATAGTAAGCTGTGTCCAAGTTGCAGTAGAAGGTAATCCATCTGTATAATTTTCAGAAATCCAAATAGTAGTTGATTCAGCCACATTTGTAAAATAGTTACCTGCATGTTCAAAACTCAGTTTTGCTGCAGTTACACCACTTAAATTGATTTTTGGCGAAATCAACCAATCTTCATTCACATTATTTACTGTTCCATCATAACCCTTTACAACAGCACATTTATATTGCGTAGAATATGCCCATACCTGATCGCCGCTTACACTCTGGGGAGTAAACTTGCCAAGGCTGGTTTCAAAAGTTTCCGAATAAGGTAATTTTATACTTGTATCCAAATCCTCATCCGGTTCATTCACATTGGAACATGCCGAAAACCCCAGTGCAAAAGCAAAGAGCATGAATGCCAAAAATTTTGTTCTTTTCATAATTGTCTTCTCTTAATTTATTAATAATGATTTTATTTATTGTCTTTTGTAATTGATCGAGTTCAAGTAACCGTCGAAACCTGCGCCTAAGTCACCCAAAGTACGGAGGGTAAGCTGATAATTACCGGCAGATGTTGCTTTGTCCTTATACCAACTCACAATAACTGTCATGTTTCCTTTGTAAGTAGCAGCCGGAAGCCTTTGTTGAGCAAAGCGTGCATACTCGCTGGTGGCAACAACAGTACTACCCGTTCCATCTTGTATTTCTCTGGATTGAGGATAACCAATTCCATTGGTACCCGGAGCAAAAATTTTGTCTTTATCGGCAAGGGTGGCAGGTTTTCCAAAATCAAAACCTTTACCGGTAAACCATGCATTTTTAATACAAACAAGACGATAATGCATACTTTCGCGTGGCGCTGCAAGAATTTGAGCAATCGTCATCGTGTCGGCCACAACAGCTTCGGGTGCAGGTTCGCCATAGGCGATAATATGCTCACGCGCTATCTCCATAGGAATGACTCCCGGAGAAATACGACCATCTTTGGGACGCAAATAATAAATGCCTACCTGCGGACTATCGCCATATTTACCAATGCATAAATCGTTCAGAATAACCGAAACACGCTGACCAATGGGATAAACTCCCGAAATTCCGGAAGCATCCACCGAAATACGTATGGCTTGTCCGTCAGGCGTTTCTTCTTTCACGGCGATGTATTTATACACATTCCCTTCGATGTCGGTACTTGTAACAATACCGTTGATAACAAGCTGATTGTTCGAACTAATCCTATCGGCGGTAAAAAGTTCGGGCGATGTCATATAGGTCGATCTCAATTCGGCAATAGTGATGGTCGAATTGATTTTTACGCCCCTCGACAGGCCTGATTCAGGCTCCATATTATATTGTGAGCAACTTACAAAAGCAAGCAGAGCAGTCGCAGCTATTAATATTTTAAATGTACTTCTCATATATGTAATTCTTTATTAAAATTTATACCCCACATGGAAAAACAAATTAAGTCCCCATGCATAATAATACTTGTTAGGAAACCAATCCGCCCCTTTTGGATTAATGGCTCCACTGCTCATTGGTATACGCGCCTGCTGATAGCCGCCTGTAATCATGTCAGTATTATTCAATACATTGCTCACACTTAAATTGAAGTTCAATGAATTTCTGTTTTTCAGATAAATAAGTTTACCCACCGAAGCATCGAGCATAAAACCGCCTTGTAGTTTTTCCTGTTTGCCCAATTTTTCATAAAGGTCGGGGTAAGCTTTCAGGATTTGCTGATTGCTTTCGGTAAAACGGTTCGGAGCAAAATCGAGATAATTGTTATCGTAGTAATTTAATGTAATATCGGCAAACCAAAGCTTATAAAAGAAATCGAGGGTAATATTAGCGGCTAATTGTGGCCCCGAACTGATGCGCAATCCATTGGTCGACACTTTTTCGGTAATATCATCAACAGCGCCGTTTTCGTAGCTTTTGATACCTGTGGCATCGGCAGTGTAGTGATAATCGGCATAAGTACCCGCAGCAGACAAGGTAAACATTGAATTCACCGGTACCGAAAGACCTAATTCCACCCCTTGGTAAATTTTATTTACGCCACTCAAAAGGTGATTAATAAAGGTACGGTATTCATCATCATAATAACCGAGCTTTTCTACCGCATCGTTCACATGCGTGCGGAAGCCACTCAGCCTGCCGCGAATGACCCTATAATTGAATGAATAACTTAAATCGTACGCCAGAATTTTTTCACTGGTTAAGTTCTTTACAAGCACATCCTTTATTCGTTCCGACACGTAGGCATCCTGCACTAAAGGCGCTCTGGTTTCGGCGAGCACATTACCTGAAATAACGCTCCGGTTATCGATATTATAAGTGAAACCCGCTTTCGCCGAAGGATCGGTAAAGTACCAGGTCTGGCTTTTTCCATACGAATTTACATCCTGTCCTTTCACTTCGCTCAAGTACCATGCGCGTCCATTCTCCATGTGTCCAAAACGGTAAAACTGTGTGTATGTTGCCTTCACTCCCGCAAAAACACTTAATTGCGAAATTTTCCATTCGGCCTGCGCAAAAGCATTGGCAGTTGTAATGTTCATATCATAATTATAGCGGATAATGTCGCCTACGTTTTTAATTTTATCAGGATCGTTGATGTCATTCTCAATGATCCGGGGATCGGCATCCTGCAAAGTTCCGCCCACCAAATCGCGTTCGGCATAGGTATCTTTATCGATATACTGATTGGCGCCCAACATATCATCAATTGTTACATAATGCATTCCTTTTGACACACGGGCTTCAACACCGGCAGTAAGTTTTAAATTTTTGTTGAACTGATTGGCGTACACCGAGTTTAATATTGTTTCCATCAGGTTATTGTGTCTCCGTTCCAAAATGTATCGCGCCTGTCCGTTAGGATTGTCAACGTTATTGAGCTTGTTAGCTCTGTAAATCTCATCCCATTTGGTCTGACGTGTATACTCATCCGTTTTCCACAGATTTGTCGATTTTTCGCGCATAACATCATCATCGGTAATAAAACTTGGCATATTGCGATAATAATCAGGACTTGGATTCAAACCATCGTACGAAAAAGCAGAGTTGCTATACCAGCTGTGATGAAAACCTAAACCGGTGCGCAGACGTTGCGTTTCGCTAATTTTCCATTCGTGCGAAAGTATGGCGGTAGGATCGAAAGATTCTACGATTCTCGAATTACGGATTTTCCCGTTCTGATAACCCCAATAAGGATTATAATATACCGAACCACCCGCCAAATCGTGTGTTTCTTTGGTAACAGCCGATTGACCTGCCCGGCGCGTAGGAGCGCCAAAAGCAATCAACGAAATACTATGCTTATCATTCAGTTTCTTTTCGGCCGAAAGAAATAGTCCTCCGGAATTATAGAAATTTCCATCTACATTACTTTTCAGAATTCCGTCGCTGGTAGCCCAACGAACAACACCCGAAACGGCAAAAGCCCAGCCATTATTAAGTATTCCTGTACCGTGAGTAAATTGCCCGCGTAATTTGTAAGCACGGTTCGACAAAGCGATATTAGCATGCGAGCCGGTAGCAAACGCACTGGCATTCGCAGTTATATTTGTATTGTTTCCTAAATTACCATAGGCAAATGTATTGGGAGAGTATCCATAGGTAATGTCTTTATTACGAAAAGCATTATTCAATCCGCCTAATGATGAATAATTGAACCCCCCTCTTTCTGAATCAATAAAATGTACGCCATTGATATAAGTCGATTCATATTTATTATCGTAACCGCGGGTACGAAATCGCATGGGGCTGAATGAATAACTGGTCTGCGAAAGATAAACATCGTTTTTTGAAAAAAACGAACCTTCTCCGCTTTGAACGCTACTTTCATTTTCTAATGAACTTTCGCTCAATTGCAATACAACCTCCTGCTTCATCTCAAGCTGTGTATCGGGTTGCAAATAAATAATCCCTACATTATTTTCAAGGTCTTTGTTTATTTTGATTAATTTAATTTGTTGAAAATAACCTTGACGCGAAATGCTGATTTCTTCGTCTCCCGGTTGAATATAACTCAGGAAAAATTCTCCATCGGCATTGGTCAGCGACGAAATGTTTTGTTGCATTAAAGTAATTTGCACTCCTTGAAGCGGTTCTTCACTTCCGGCAATTTTCACTACCCCCTTCACGCCTGTCTGAGCCGAGATACCTGTTATTGCCAGTAAAGATACTAAAAGTATCAACGAAAGTTTTCTCATACGTTTGATTCTTAATTATTTATAAAATCCATTCATCCCTTTTAAGGTGAGGCTTTTTCTTGCCAAAAAAGGGGGTGCAATTTACTACCTTTTTATCGAATATTATAATATACTTCCATTTATTTTTTCAATTTTTATACAATAATTCAACAAGTATTTTTTTGTTTCATATTTTCAAATAAATATAAATAGTGATAATCAAAGCATTATACATTATGAAGTAACCATGTTAAACCTTTATTAAAAGTCTTCAGAGATAAAAAACGCAAAACCCATTTTTTTCAGGGCTAAATTTAGCAAAATTATCGGTTATTTTTACGACTATGTTTTTTACTTTCACTTTTTTTTCTCACTTTTGCCTGCTCAATAAAAAAGTTTAATCCCCCAAAAAATAGAAACAGGATGAAATTAAAGGTAAATATAGTTATAGCTACCCTATTTGTAGTAGCTATTAACATTTCATGTGCATCAAAAAACAAACTGGCTGAGAAAACAAATGGCGCTGCAAGCACAGTTTCGAACATAAAAGTACAACTCAGTTGTGTAGCATTTTACAATCTCGAAAATCTGTTCGATACTATTGACAATGAAAATAACGATGCAGAATTTTTACCCAATGGCGCAAACAAATGGGGAACAATGAAATATAATGCAAAATTGAAACGTATGTCCTATGCCATTTCACAAATAGGATTGGACAATTCACCTGTGGGACCGGCAATTCTTGGCGTTTCCGAAATCGAAAACCGGGGCGTTTTGGAAGATTTGATAAAACAACCGGCGCTGAAAGACCGTTCATACCAAATTGTTCATTACGATAGCCCTGACCGCCGTGGAGTTGATGTCGGGTTACTTTACAATCCCCGTTTTTTCACGGTAACAAACAGCAAATCGTACCGGCTGCATACCGAGGATACAACTTTCCTCACACGCGACCAGTTAATGGTAAGCGGCTATTTACAGGGAGAAAAGATTCATGTAATAGTTAATCACTGGCCATCGCGTTCCGGCGGAGAGGAGCGTTCGCGTCCCAAACGTAACGCCGCTGCCGGCTTAACACGGTCGATTGTCGATTCGCTTTTCAGGACAGATCCTAAAGCCAAGATTATTGTAATGGGAGACTTAAACGACGATCCGTTCAACGAAAGTTGTGCAACAGTTCTTGGCGCTAAAAAGAATGCAGAGGACGTAAAACCCGGCGAATTGTATAATGTTTTCTGGAAAACTCACGACAAAGGAATGGGCTCATTATCGTACAACAACCAATGGAATTTATTCGACCAAATCATTATCTCAAACGAATTTGTAAATGGCAACAAGAGCAAATTGAGATTTTGGAAATCGGAGATATTTTACCGCAATTTTCTGATTCAACAAGAAGGTCGGTATAAAGGTACGCCACTTCGTACTCATGCAGGCGGCGTTTGGCTCAATGGCTACAGCGACCATTTACCAACACTTATTTATCTGGTAAAAGAAATAAAGTAATATGATTATCCGCAATGTGTACTAATCTATATTTCGGTGCGCTGCACCTTTGGGCTTTTTCTGCTTGTATTTTCTACCAATATATCGGGACTCTGTCCCTTTGTTGGTAGGTGCAGCGCACCGAAATAGTTTATTTGAAACTTTAGGAGCTTTTGCGGATAATCATTTAAAGTAAATATCGTGATTCGTAATTTGTAACTACTCAGCACCCTAATAAATTTAATAATAATTAGCCATTTAGTTGATTGTTA
>DIFH01000119.1:13449-20035 GCA_002427615.1 Paludibacter sp. UBA5753 | reverse complement strand
CAACGACCGGAGCACGCCGCCATGTTGCTCATCAATTAATTGAAGGCAAATCTTTTGTATGTGTTTGCCGGTAAACCATTCGGGCTTTTTCCTGCTGATTTTATCACATGCCCAACCTGCGCGCCAGGCAATGTTTTTGTCGGTATCGAACACTATTTCGAATAATTCCTGAAATTCAACGGGATAGTCATAGACGAATTGAACAATTGTTTCAATATGTCCAATCGATGCCGGATTGCTTAATTCAATTCGCAGGTTCATTGGCGCTTGCAAGAT
The DNA here is from genome assembly GCA_002427615.1 of Paludibacter sp. UBA5753. Taxonomy (GTDB): domain Bacteria; phylum Bacteroidota; class Bacteroidia; order Bacteroidales; family Paludibacteraceae; genus Paludibacter. Next base: position 19,759 of record DIFH01000119.1, on the reverse strand, counting down.
TATTTCAGGATAATATCGTTAATCACATCGGTTCCCACCTGTTTGTTGAGCGACTTTTTTATTTCTTCACGCGAAAGGAATAAATCGTGCCTGAGAACGGAAGAAGTAAGAGTAACGTATAAAACTTTGTTCTTCACCTTTAATTCGGTGGTGTACTGGGTAATATTATCCCCGAGAACTTTTGGCCAGGCATCGATTAAACGTTTTTCGTTCAATTGTTTATCCAGATGGTTTGCTTTCAACACCTGCCCGATAACATCGCGTAATAATTCGGTATTTTTTTTTCGCATGTTTTTTTTCGATTTATCGTAATTTTAAAACCTGGCCTGTTTTGGCGCCTTCGCTGAAAGGCATTTGATTGAGCAAATATAATTTTTCGGTTTTTATGGCATAGGTTTGGGCAATTTGGTACATGGTTTCTCCCTCGCGAATAATATGGGTTGGATAAGCTTTCCCTGCTTTGCTTTTTTTGTATTGCAGATAAAGCTGAGTGCCTGGCGTTAAAGGAGTTGATTCGGTAATTTCGTTGTAGGCTCTCAGATTTTTTTCACTGATATTAAACTCGTCGGCTATGCTTTCGTATGTATCACCTTGTAATGTAATAATATAACGGACATGATTGTTTTTCAAAACCTGATGAACCTGGATGGCCGCAATATTGCCTATTGGAGCAGAGGCAGCATCTTTTACATTGTTTTCAAATGTTGAATTTTGTGCAACACCATTTTTGTCAATGTTTTGACTTAAATCGTAGCTGTGCAGTTCGTAGTTCTCGATAATTGAAATAAGTTTATAAGCATAGACAGGATCTGTGGCATAACCTGCCTTTTTGAGTCCATGCGCCCAACCTTCGTAGTCAGTCGGACTTAAGTTAAATAAAAAAGCATACCTGGATTTGTTTTTAATGTACATCGAATGATCTTCGTATGAATCCGATACCTGATCGTACTTTCGGAAACATTCTTCTTTGTTGTCGTCATCGTGATATATTTTGTCTCCTGTCCAGTCGTCGTGGCATTTTATTCCAAAATGATTATTCGACTTTATTGCAAATTTACTTTGTCCGGCGCCCGATTCGAGCAAGCCCTGGGCCAAGGTGATGCTTGCCGGGATGCCATGTTCTTTTTGTTGTATAACTGCCAGTTTACTATAAGTGTTTATGTAATTGATGTATGCTTGACTTTTAGGTTGGGGATAAACCGTAAAGCAAATGAAAAGGAAGGGAATAATAAGAGCCCGTTTATTTCTGAAAGCATGCATAATTGGAATATTTTTATTTATTTTACCACAAAAATATAACTAATTACCCAAAAACAGCCAATTGAAAGGATTATTTTATATTTTTGTAAGAACATTAAGCGTTGCCGCCAATTTACAATTAAACGTTAATAATTTAATAATCATTCGATGACTTGCATACATTAGATTTTATTTTACCCTGACGAATGAGAAATAGACAATTTATTGTTTTATGCAGGAAATTGAAAAAAACAATATCAAACACAGAAATCACAATTAAAGAATATGATTGAAAAAACAATTGAAACAAAAATAAGCGTTTACAAATTTGAAGAGTTAAGCGCAGAATTTCAGATGTTGATTGAGAGAGCTAAAGAGCAGGTAATTAATGCGTATGCGCCTTATTCCGAATTTCATGTAGGAGCGGCGGTTCAACTTGAAAATGATGAAATTTTTACCGGAAGTAATCAGGAAAACTCGGCATATCCATCGGGGCTTTGTGCCGAACGGGTGGCCATGTTTTATGCAAACTCGCAATATCCCCGCGTGCCGGTTAAAACTTTGGCTATTGCGGCATTTACAAAAGGTTCGTTTTTAGCCGATCCGGTAACGCCATGTGGTTCGTGCCGTCAGGTTTTGCTCGAAACTGAAACCCGCTTCGAAAAAGATATAACGATTTTACTTTATGGAACAGAATATGTTTATAAAATTAATAATGTAAAACAACTTTTGCCTCTCTGTTTTGAAAAGAGTAGTTTAAGCCGATAATTGATTTTTTTATATATTTGTTTGCTTTGGTCGTAAATTATACTTATATTGCAAACGAATTTTAAAAATATCCGAATTATTTTTACTCATCAGCGAATGAAAAAAATAAAATTTAACATAGAATATCCTTTGAATAATGCTTCACTCTCTATTTTGTGGAATTCGATTGGAACGCCTCTCGGATTGTCGGAATGGTTTGCCGATGGAGTTACCGTTATTGATAATGAATATATTTTTTGTTGGGAAAAACATGAGCAAGCTGCCAAGCTGCAGCAACTCAAGCAACATTCATTCATTCGTTTTCAGTGGAATGAAGATGAAGGAACTGATTACTATTTTGAATTGAAAATGACGGTACTCGAAATTACGGGTGAATTAACACTGATTGTAACTGATTTTGCCGAACCCGCCGAAGTTAGCGATACAATTTTACTGTGGAATAAGCAGATTGAACAACTTCGACGCAAAACAGGAATGTAATTAGTATCAGCAAGAAAACTCGGCGTTTTCTTGCAAACGCTAAATTAGAGTATCCGTATTCTTTATTTTGTTGCTTTACAAGTGAATTCCTGGTTTGTAGTGGGTATTCACTTCGTCTCTTATTTTATTTTTCTCTCCTTGTAAGTCAGTGCTTTAAGTTAATTTCGCACTTCTGCTAATTGATTATTGAACTTTTTGCAGTAATTTTGTTGCTCTTAATAAAAAGAAGCAGAATGTTCCGATTTAAAAAAATTGACCTTTACATATTTAAAAGCTTTTTTACGCTGTTTTTAATGACATTTTTCATCTGCATTTTCATCTTGTTGATGCAGTTTTTGTGGAAACATTTTGCTGAATTAGTTGGTAAAGGTATAGGTCCGGACGTGCTTGCGGAGTTCTTTTTGTATGCAATTTTAACTTTAGTTCCTTTGGCTTTGCCTTTAGCCATTTTATTGGCTTCGCTCATGACATTTGGCAACCTGGGCGAAAATTTTGAGCTGACCGCCATGAAATCGGCTGGTATTTCGCTTTTTAGGATTATTCGGCCTCTGATTGTTTTTATTGTCTTTGTATGTATTGGGGCATTTTATTTTTCAAACAATGTACTTCCCATATCACAAACCAAACTCTGGACTTTGATTTTTTCGCTCAGGCAGAAATCGCCTGAATTTGATATTCCCAAGGGAGAATTTTACTCGGGAATCAATGGCATAAATCTTTATGTGAGAGATAAAAAAGATGGTTTATTAAAAGACTTGATGATTTATGACTTTTCGGGAGGTTTCAATAATGCCACGGTTATGGTCGCCGATTCAGGGAGAGTCCAGTTTACCAAAGATAAAAAATACTTATTACTGATCCTTTATGATGGCGAAAATTTTGAGAATCTGAAAAAACAACGGATAACTAATTCGTTGTCAAACATTCCCTATCGCAGGGAAATATTCGAGTATAAAGAAATTTTACTCGATTTCGATTCTGATTTTACCCGTTTTGATGAATCAATTCTCGAAGACCAACACGTGAGTAAAAATATAGCCCAGCTAACTCAATCAATTGATTCGGTAAATAAAATTGTGCAACTCAGAATTAAAGAACAGGCAACCGAGATCGTCGAACGTCGTTATTTCGGACGCGAAATTGAACCGGGCAGATCGTTGGAGATAAGTAAAAATATCGATTTGAAAAAATATGATCCTGATACGCTGTTAAATAGCTTTGATCCTATAGATTTGGAAGTGGTTGCAAATATGGCAATCCAGAAAGCCAACGAGATGAAAAATCAGATTGAATACAATAATATTATCTTGGGCGAACCTCAAAAATATGTCAGCCGGCACGAAATAGAATGGCATCGTAAGTTTACCCTGTCGTTTGCCTGTCTTATCTTTTTCTTTATTGGCGCTCCGCTCGGTGCGATTATTCGTAAGGGGGGGTTGGGAGCGCCGGTGGTCATATCGGTTATCATGTTTATCATATATTATATAATTGATAATACCGGCTATAAAATGTCACGCGAAGGGCTGTGGACTGCCTTCCAGGGGATGTGGTTGAGTTCGTCGGTGCTGCTTCCCCTGGGCATCTTTCTGACCTATAAATCGGCAGTCGATGCAACTTTGTTCAATACCGAGCAATACATAAAATTTTGGGATAAAACAAAACAAAAGTTTTTTCAAGTCGTTAGAAGAAAGAACAAAAATTACGAAGAAAAATTTATATCATAAAATAATGGATACAATATTAAATAGCATCGAAGAAGCCGTAGAGGATATTAAATCAGGGAAGTTTGTTATCGTTGTGGATGATAAGGATCGTGAAAATGAAGGCGATTTTATTTGTGCCGCCGAAAAAATGACTCCCGAAATGGTTAATTTCATGATCACACACGGACGGGGAGTTTTATGTGCTCCTCTGACCGAAGAGCGTTGCGATCAGTTAAATCTGGAAATGCAGGTTGAAAAAAACACTTCAATTCACTCAACTCCTTTTACTGTAAGTGTTGATAAATTAGAAGGATGTACCACCGGAGTTTCGGCTTCGGACAGGGCTGCCACTTTTCAGGCTTTAGCCGACCCTAATTCAGAACCAGGGACTTTCGGACGTCCTGGACATATTTTCCCTTTACGGGCGCGTACCAAAGGAGTTCTTCGCCGTGCAGGCCACACCGAAGCTGCCGTCGACCTGACTCGCTTGGCAGGTTTATACCCTGCAGGTGCGCTGATCGAAATTATGAACGAAGATGGCAGCATGGCACGATTACCCGAACTGATTGAACTTTCAAAAAAATTCAACCTGAAAATAATTTCAATAGAAGATCTTATTGCTTACCGGCTTAAGACAGAATCGTTGGTCGAAAAAGGAGAAAAAGTAAATATGCCGACTACTTACGGTCATTTTAAATTGATTCCGTTCCGCCAGATTTCAAACGGTTTGGAACATGTGGCTTTGATTAAAGGAGAATGGGATAAAGAGGAGCCGGTTTTGGTACGTGTACATTCATCGTGCATTACCGGCGATATTTTCGGATCAATGCGTTGCGAGTGTGGCGAACAATTGCATAAAGCCATGGAGATGATTGAAAAAGAGGGTAAAGGCGTCATCGTTTATATGAATCAGGAAGGACGCGGCATTGGACTTATGAATAAAATAAAAGCCTATAAATTGCAGGAAGAAGGCATGGATACCGTAGATGCCAACATACATCTTGGTTTTGATGTCGATGAACGTGATTATGGTGTCGGAGCTCAGATTTTACGCGAAATAGGCGTTTCAAAAATACGGTTGATGACTAATAATCCGGTAAAACGAATTGGTCTGGAAGCATACGGTTTGTCAATTATCGAAAATGTACCCATCGAGGTTGTACCCAACGAGTATAATGCTTTTTATATGCAGACTAAAAAAAATCGCATGGGGCATGATTTGAAATATTCAAAATAAAAATGAATTGTTTTAAGTCAATTCGTAGAAATTTATATAATTCGTGTTTATGAAAACAGCATTAATTACAGGCGTTACATCCGGTTTTGGCAGAGCATTTGCTTTGCGTTTGGCTAAACTTGGTTACCGGTTGATTATTACCGGAAGGCGTGTCGATCGCTTGGAAAAACTTACACAAAAAATTAAAACCGATTACTCAGTAGATGTTTTGCCCTTGTGTTTCGATGTACGTGATAATGAGGCATGTCGTCGTGCTATTGAATCGATTCCTTCCGATTTTAAAAATATAGATGTGTTGGTAAATAATGCCGGCCTGGCAGCCGGTGCAGCGTCTTTCGATCAAAGCGATTTGGATGATTTTGAGCAAATGATTGATACCAATATAAAAGGTCTGCTTTATATTACCAAACTGATTGTGCCCGGAATGATCGAACGTCAATCGGGACAGATTGTTAATATCTCATCTATTGCCGGTATCGAAGTTTATCCCAACGGAAGTGTTTATTGCGCATCGAAACATGCAGTGAATGCCATTACCAAAGGATTACGACTCGATTTGGTGAAACATGGAATTAAAGTCGGTTCCATCTCACCCGGAATGGTTGAGACTGAATTTTCTATTGTCCGCTATCATGGCGATGAAGAAAAAGCCCAAGCTGTATATGCCGGTTTAATTCCACTCGATGCCGAAGATATTGCCGATGCGCTCGAATTTATTATTACCCGGCCTGACCATGTGAGTATCAATGATATACAAATTAATCCAAAACAGCAGGCAAATACCTATATTGCGTATCGGAAAGCGGATGAATCACTGAAATCATAATACTCAGCGCCCTAATAAATTTGATAATGCTTAGCCATTTAGTTGATTGTTATGTAT
>DIFH01000119.1:0-13432 GCA_002427615.1 Paludibacter sp. UBA5753 | reverse complement strand
GATAATGAAACAATCCTCCTCCTTTTGATTTTCAGTTCGACTTTGTCGAACTGAAAATCAAAAGGTTATAAAAAAATGTGCTGAGTAGTTACGTGAAATCATAATACTCTGTTTAAAATTATTTTATGAATAATAAGATTTTATTCTAATAAATTCAATTAATTAAAAAAAATATCTTATTTTTGTCTGAGTATATTTATAATATGTTATCGAATAAAATATTATCAATCAAATTGATAATATAAAATTCACCAAAAGAGTTGAAAATGAACCCACTTGAATTAAACAAGGACCTTGAAATTGTACCAAACGAGCCAACTGAAGTTGTTAGCCCTGAAATAAATGAAACAGAAGAGCTTACAGCCGAAATTGATGTTGTTGATAGCGAAGAAACTGCTTTGGAAACAAAAACGGATGAACAACTTCAAAAAGTTGTTACAAAGCTTCCCGATTACAGTTTATACACCAAAGCAGAGCTCGTCGATGCATTGAAGTTGCTCATCGAGAAGGATATTGATACAATAAAAGAAGAAGTGGAGATCATTAAACAAAGTTTTTATAAACGTACAAAAGCTGAAGCGGAAGAGTCGAAACATCTTTTTTTAGAAGCCGGTGGAGAGGAATCGGAATTTAAGGTAGATAAAGATGAACTGGAAGATACACTCAAATCTTTGTTAAACGAATATCGCTCCAAAAAAGCAGTATTTACGGCTCAAATCGAAAAGGACAAAGAAAATAATTTAGTTCTCAAACAGCACATTCTGGAGCAAATGAAAGTTCTGGTGGAAAGGAATGATGATGTTTCGACGCACATTAACGAATTTCGCGCTTTACAACAAAAATGGAGATCCATAGGTCAGGTGCCAGCTCAGCATGTTACTGAAATGTGGAAACAATACAACTCGAACCAGGAAGCATTTTGGGATTTAATTAAAATAAATAATGAACTTCGCGAGTACGATTTCAAAAAAAATCTTGAAGCTAAAATTTTACTTTGCGAAGCTGCCGAAAAACTTGACTCGGAAACGAATATTATAGTTGCATTTCAGCAACTACAAAAGTTACACGAAGAATGGCATGAATTGGGGCCGGTGAGCCGCGAACTACGTGAGCAAATCTGGAACCGTTTCAAAGAGGCTTCAAGTGTTATCAATAAAAAACATCAAGCTTATTTTGATACTGTCCGTAAACTGGAAGATGAAAATATGGAGGCAAAGATTGCTCTTTGCGAAAAGATTGAAGCATTCGATTACAGTAATTTAAATACATACAAGGCTTGGGACGATGCAACGCGCATCGTTTTGGCCTGGCAAGATGAGTGGCGTACCATCGGTTTTGCTCCACGAAAAGTGAATCAAAAACTATTCGACAGGTATCGCAAGGGTTGCGATGCGTTTTTTGATGCAAAAGCTGTGTTTTATAAAGCATCGAAAAATATTCTGGCTCAAAATCTTGAAAAGAAAAAAGCCTTATGCGAACAGGCTGAAGCGCTGAAAGACAGTGTGGAGTGGAAAGAAACTTCTGAAAAATTAATTCAATTGCAGAAGGACTGGAGAACTATCGGCCCTGTTTCTAAAAAATTATCCGACGACCTTTGGAAGCGTTTTATTACTGCCTGTGATTATTTCTTCGAACAGAAAAATAAAAATACTTCAGGACAAAGAAGTGTTGAAACTGATAATTTAGCGAAGAAAAAGGAGATTATTGAAAAAATTAACCTGCTTGAAAATAAAGGTAATTCCATGGAAGCTCTTTCGACTTTGCGTGAGTTTATGGCTGAATGGAATGCTATCGGGCACGTGCCATTTAAAGATAAAGATAAAGTTTACAAAGAGTATCGTACTGCTGTCGACAAACAATTCGATATTTTGAACATTGATGCTTCGCAACGCCGACTTGATTCTTTCAAAAACAACCTGAGAGATATGGCCGGCAAAGGTGAAAATAAATTGTATCGCGAACGCGAAAAATTAGTACGGGCTTACGAACATTTAAAATCGGAAATTGCTACTTACGAAAACAATATCGGTTTTTTAAGTTCTTCATCGAAAAAGGGTGGAGGGTTGATTAAAGAAATGGAGCGCAAAATTGAAACCTTGAAAGAAGAAAGTAAATTGATTGAGCAAAAAATCAACATGATAGAAGAAAACATGTAAAAGGGTGATCGATATCCTTTAAAATATTAAAAAAACTGATTGAATTTTGTTCCAATCAGTTTTTTGTCTTTTATTCTACTGATTTAACTTTATATCCGGCCTGCTTTAAGCCGTTGATTAAACCTTTATCTCCAGGTAAATGAAGAATATTTACCGCAATAAAACAACTCTTTTTGCTCATTAATTCGGGTAACTTTTTCAACCAGTTGGCGTTACGCTTATCAATATCTTCTTCAGCGATATGTACCGACCGTTTCGACAATAAAAGCAAATCGTCCGTTTTTCCTTTTTTGTAAAGCTGATGAAAGATAAGTAGTTCACGGCTTAAACTGTCTTTTTTGACAATTGTTTCGGCTAATTTATCTGCTTGATGTTGAATATCTTGTCGGTTTATGGTTCGGTTTATTTGTTGTTCGATGGTTTCGAGTCCGGTTACCTTTTTCCCTTTTTCGGTTGCCGCAATCTGAAAGTACGAATCCGACTGAGCATCGTCGTATATTCCGGTGAGTTTTTTAAATAGTTCAATTTCGTATAAATTCAAAATCAAGGCTGGATGCATTTTTGATAATTCTTTTAATCCTATTTTAAGTACTGATTTCAATTCGGTATCGACCAGTTCATATTTTTCTTCCGGTAAAAAATCTTTGATTGTTTTGTTGTCGGGAATTAAGGCTGCTTTCCGAAGAAGTTCGTTGGCTTCGATATTATTTATAACTACTTCGCCAACAACAATATCACATTCGTTGAAAGCTTTATATAAACCTTGTACACTGTCTAAAAATGCTACGGGGATCAACGGGTGCGTACCAAATATATACGATGGAATTTTATGTTCGTTACCTGTAATCTTCCAAAGTAATTGCGCCTGTAAAAAATTCAGACTTAAAACGATGAATAAACCGAAAAAATAGATACGTTTCATGTTTTGTTCCTTAAATATAAATACAAAGTTACTCTTATTTTATGCCATCATCCTAAATTGTCATCCCGATTCATAAACTTTTATAATACTTTATTATTTCTTTGTGTAAGTTTTTCTTAGAAGATATCCCGAAAATTTAATTGTTTTGTCAATTATAATTATCTTTGCATAGACTTCAACAATATAAAAACAGACACTATGACACTTCAACAGCTTGAATACATCATTGCTTTGGACAAAACGCGACATTTTGTGCGTGCAGCCGAAATGTGTTCGGTTACGCAACCTACATTGAGCGCAATGATTCAGAAACTTGAAGATGAACTGGATTGCCGGATTTTCGATCGATCCATGCATCCAATTGTTCCAACTGAAGTTGGCGCTTTAATACTTCGGCAGGCGCAGGTAATTCTTTATAATGTAAACCAGTTAAAAGAAAGTGTATTAACTCAAAAAGGCGCTTTGTCGGGAACACTTTCCATGGCTATGATTCCGACGGTGGCTCCTTATCTTTTACCGGGTCTTATTTCAACATTCAGAAAAGACTATCCTGAAATAACATTGAAAATTACTGAAATGCGAACAGAATCTATTATCAAAAGTTTGCATACAGCCGAAATTGATATGGCAATTTTATCTACGCCGCTTGACGATCCAAAAATTCTGGAAGTGCCGCTTTATTATGAAAAGTTTGTAGCCTATATTTCGCCCAATGAGCCGATTTATACTCAGGAAGAAATTGCGATAAACGATATGCCGCTGGATCATCTCTGGGTGTTGGAAGAGGGGCATTGTTTACGTAACCAGGTCTTTAATTTTTGCCAAAACGAAACACATTCATCAATTTATGAGGCCGGAAGCATTGATACCTTGGTGAAAATTGTAGATGTTAATGGCGGTTATACCGTTATTCCCGAGCTACATATCGATTTGCTGAACGAAACGCAAAAGCAAAACCTGCGTAAAATTGTACGTCCTGAAGCTACGCGCGAAATCGCCTTAGTCATTCGGTACGATTATGTGCGCGAAGGATTGATGAATGCCGTTGCCAATAGTATTAAACAAATTATTCCTTCACACATGTTGGATACTCGATTGAAAAAATTTGCGATAAGGTTGTAGGTCGATTGATCCCGTAAGCGGAACGCCGCTTCATTCCGTTAGTTGATTGAGAAAAGTATATGAATTATGAATAACTTGGGCATATAAATTATGTATAAACCTCCATTTACTATTACAGGGCGTACGGTAAGTTTGGTTGCGGAAATAACGGAACTGTTAACTCTGCACATGTTTCGGCACGAACGAGACCTGCGTTTGAGGCGGATACACCGTATACAAACTATTCATGGTTCGCTGGCAATTGAAGGAAACAACCTGACATCCGAACAGGTTACAGCTATATTGGAAGGAAAACAGGTGTTAGCTCCGCAACGTGAAATACAGGAAGTGCGCAATGCTATAAAAGCTTATGATTTACTTTCGACTTGGGATGCAACAAGTACAGAACATTTGCTCGAAGCGCATGCCACCCTTACCAGGGGTTTAATTGATGAATCGGGTATGTTTCGTAGCGGAAGTGTGGGCGTGGTTGCCGGCAAAGATGTAATTCATGTGGCACCGCCTGCCTCGCGGGTTCCTTATTTGATAAACGATTTATTAGGTTGGTTGAATGAAACCGACGAACATCCGCTAATTAGCAGTTCGGTGTTTCATTACGAATTTGAATTTATTCATCCCTTTGCCGACGGAAACGGACGTGTCGGACGACTGTGGCAAACATTGATACTAAGCAGCTGGAATGAAATTTTTGCTTATTTGCCTGTTGAGCTTATGATTTACAAACAACAACAGGCTTATTACGATGCCATAAACAAAAGTTCTCGGTTTGGCGATTGTTGGCCTTTTATTGAGTTTATACTCGAAGTTATACTGAAATCGTTGAAAACAACTGATGAAAGCCTGCATGATGTCGGTGTAAATGTCGGTGTAAATGTCGGTGTAAATGAATTGGAAGAAAGAATCATTCTGCTTATTGACCAAACGCCAGGAATCAATGTTAATGGAATTGCAGGTTTTATAACGGACAAATCCAAAAGAACTATAGAGAGGCATTTGGGAAAATTAAAAGAAGCAGGTAAGATTGAATTTCGTGGTTCCGATAAAATGGGAGGGTATTTTATTCGTAAGTGAAAAAATTCAAGCAGACTTTCATCTCGCCTCTGGCAAGACAAACCTTCCAGATTTTTTAAACACGAAACATTTTTCGTACCTTTGCATTTCCAAAAAAAGAAAAATTTTGAATCTTTCCGATTTGCAGCAAATGTATGCCCTGCATCCGCAAGTAAAAGCGCTTGTGAAATGGGCGGATTCCGCAGAATTAAATCTGAAAATATCGGGTTTGAGCGGTTCTTCGTGCGCTTTAATCACCGCATCATTGTTCAAGGAACGTCCACATACCCAAATTCTGGTAATGGACGATGCTGACGAAGCGGCATACCTTTACAACGATTTAAAGCAAATCCTCTCGCCCGACGAAGTGTTTTATTTTCCTTCATCATTCAAAAAAGCCATAAAACTGAGTCAGCTCGACACTGCCAATGAGATATTGCGTACCGAAGTGCTGAACCGGCTGGCTAATAATCCTGCGCCTTGTGTGGTGGTTTGTTATCCGGAATCGTTGATGCAGAAAGTTATTTCGGCGCACGGCATGAAAACCCGCATGTTGAAACTGAAAGTAGGAGAAAACCTGAGTATCGACTTTTTGTCGGAAATGCTTTTGGAATATGGTTTCGAGCGTGTTGATTTTGTGTACGAACCGGGGCAGTTCTCGGTGCGCGGAAGCATAGTCGATATTTTTTCGTTTGCTTTCGAGTTACCTTTTCGTTGCGATTTTTTTGGCGACGAAGTGGAATCAATACGTGTTTTCGATATTGAAACGCAACTTTCGAAGGAGCAGCGCGCCGAAGTGGAAATTATTCCCGACTTACTGCGGGATACCGAATCGACTCACGTTTCGTTTCTCGAATTTATTCCGGCTTACAGTTGGTTGACTTTCTCGAACGCGGCTTTTGTGCGCGAACGCATTAATTTGCTTTACGACGAAGCATTGGTAAAAGCCAACGAAGGTGAACATAAAGCGCCGCATTTACATAAATCGCGTATCACGGGCGATGAATTTATCGGACAAGTTCAACCGTTCCGTAAAATGGAATGGAGCGAAAAAACTTATTTTCAGGCGAAACAGGAAATCCGCTTTAATACCTCCCCTCAACCGATTTTTCATAAAAACTTCGATCTGGTGGCTGATAATTTGAAAAAAGGTTTATCCGAAGGTTACAAACTTTATGTCTTGAGCGATAGCGTAAAACAAACCGATCGCATTGCTGCTATTTTTGCCGATCGGGGCGATAATATAGTTTTTCAACCGGTAAAAAACACCCTGCACGAAGGTTTTATCGATCACGATTTGTCGGTTTTTTGTTATACCGACCACCAGATTTTCGACCGGTTCCACAAATTCCAGTTGCGTACCGATAAAACCCGTCAGGGCAAAGTGGTAATGACGCTTAAAGAACTGAATCAGTTTCAAATAGGGGACTATATGGTGCATGTCGACCATGGCGTGGGAACATTCGGCGGATTGGTGCGCACCAATGTAAACGGGAAGATGCAGGAAATGGTGAAGTTAGTTTACAAAGACGATGATATCATTTTTGTGAGCATACATGCTTTGCATCGTATTTCAAAATATAAAGGCAAAGAAGGCGAAGCGCCCCGAATCAACAAACTGGGGTCGGGTGCGTGGGAACGTTTGAAAGAGCGTACCAAGGCTAAAGTAAAAGATATTGCCCGCGAACTGATTAAACTTTATGCTAAACGTAAAGCGGAACAGGGATTTCAGTATTCACCCGACAGTTATTTACAACAGGAACTCGAAGCATCGTTTATTTACGAGGATACACCCGATCAGTTGAAAGCAACTGTTGATGTAAAAAAAGATATGGAGTCCTCGCTACCCATGGATCGTTTAGTTTGCGGCGATGTAGGTTTCGGGAAGACGGAGGTAGCCATGCGTGCAGCGTTTAAAGCGGCAACGGATGGCAAGCAGGTGGCTGTGCTTGTGCCTACCACCGTGTTGGCTTTGCAACATTACAACTCATTTAAAGAACGTTTCAAAGACTTTCCGGTTACGGTTGAATACCTGAGTCGTGCGCGCAGTACCAACCAAACCAAAGATGTATTGGAACGCCTGGCGAACGGTAATATTGACATCGTTATCGGTACACATAAATTGGTGGGAAAAAGTGTGAAGTTCAAAGATTTGGGATTGCTGGTTATCGACGAAGAACAGAAATTCGGCGTTTCGGTAAAGGAAAAGCTCAAAGAAATGAAAGTGAATGTGGATACATTGACCATGACTGCTACGCCCATTCCGCGTACCTTGCAGTTTTCGTTGATGGGCGCGCGCGATTTGTCCATTATCAATACGCCGCCGCCCAATCGATATCCGGTACAAACCGAGATTCATTTGTTCGATGAAGATGTAATTCGCGAAGCTATTCAGTTGGAAATGAGTCGTAACGGACAGGTTTTTTTTGTAAACAATCGCATTCAGAGTATATATGCCATGGAGTCGATGATTCGCCGTCTGGTGCCGGGTTGTCGTGTGGCTGTCGGTCACGGACAAATGCTCCCTGCCAAATTAGAGGAAATTATTGTCGATTTTATCGATTACGAATATGATGTGTTGGTGGCAACCACCATCATTGAATCGGGCATTGATATTCCGAATGTAAATACCATTATTATCAACAGTGCGCATACTTTCGGGTTGAGCGATTTACACCAGTTACGGGGTAGGGTAGGGCGTAGCAATCGCAAGGCTTTTTGTTATCTGATAGCTCCCGAAATGAGTTTGCTTACTCCCGAAGCCCGGCGCCGCTTGCAGGCCTTGGAAACTTTTGCCGAGTTAGGCAGCGGTTTTAATATTGCCATGCAGGATTTGGATATTCGTGGAGCGGGCAATATGCTGGGAGCCGAACAAAGTGGTTTTATTGCCGACCTTGGTTACGAAACTTATCAGAAAATCCTCAACGAAGCGGTGCATGAACTGAAAGATGAAGAATTTTCCGACCTTTATGCCGAAGAAATTGCACAGGAAAAGAACTCTGCGGCTTATGTAACCGATTGCCAGATCGATTCGGATATGGAATTGCTTTTCTCGGTGGATTATATCGAAAATGTTTCGGAGCGTATCAGCCTGTATCGCGAGTTGGATAACATTAATAATGAAACGGATTTGCAGGAATTTGAAAAACGGCTCGAAGACCGTTTCGGTAAAATTCCCGAAAAAGGGCAGAGCTTGTTGCAGGTTGTACGTTTGCGCTGGTTGGCTATGCAATATGGCGTTGAAAAATTAGTGTTGAAAGATGATAAGATGACTGCCTTTCTGGTTTCAAATCCACAATCGGCTTATTATCAATCCGAGAATTTTGGTAAGATGCTGAAATACTTGACTACACATCCTCGTCAATGTCAACTTCGTGAAAAAAACGGACGACGTTCGGTGGTATTTGCCGATGTAAAATGGGTGGAAAAAGCTTATTTTATTTTTAAAGAGATCGAAGGTTTGCAATAAGATCAGAAACCTCTATTCATTCCACCTCTTTCCCTGAAGCCGCCTCCATCAGATGGTCTCATTCCTGACCTGAAGCGATTCTGGCGTTCGCTCTGGTTGTTATTTCCTCCGAATTTATTGATTCTGTAAGCAAATCTAACCAAAAAATACGAAGGCAGTGTATTGTAACTGCTGTATTGGACGTAGTTGTCGCCTATGGTTTGACGGATATTCAGTCGTTGGTGTAAAATATCGCTGGCTATTAACGAAATGGTACCTTTGTTGCTAAATACCGATTTATCGAGTGAAGCATTCCACATAATCTCGCTTTGTTCCATATTGGTGTAACCGGCGCGGTCGGAATAAGCGATATCGGAGCTCAGGGTGAAATCGTACGGGAATCGCACGACAATATTGCCGCGTCCTGTCCAGTCCCAGATTTCGGTGCCTGCATTTGTCAGGTTGTTGAGCGTGTTTGAATATCCTATCCTGCCTCTTACACCCAGTTCTATTACATCGTGTGTGAAAGTCAACGATATTTCCTCTGCACCGCCATAATTGCGCGTTTTACTCAAATTGCCCAGCAATAAATAGTCGGTATTTATCTCTTCGATATCTACGTTTCTCGAAATATAACTGTATTGCGTGCGATAATTGATTGAAGTACCCGTATTGAAATGCAAACGTTTTTGAATGATGGGTGTGTTATACATTATATTCCAGTTCAATGACAAGGGTATGGCATCCGAATTGACCGTCTGGCTGTATTGTTTGAGCGTATTATCGTAAATTTTATTCGATACTAAGGCGTCTTTTGTTGCGTTGGCATTCAGGAAAGTACTGAACGATGAGAAAGTTTTGTCGTTGAAAGCGCTGTACATCAAACGCAGGTTGTGCGAGAATGAGGGATTCAGTGAAGGATTACCAACCGTTTCAGCCATTAAATCGTTATTGTTTTTCACGGGTTGCATCTGATTAATCGAAGGTTGTTGTGTCCGCCCGCGATAATCGATACGGGCAAATTGCTTTTTCCCGAAATTATATTGAAACCTGCCCGTAGGTGAAAAATTGAAAACCCTATAAGTGGTGTCCCTTGTCAGGCCATTGCCGTAAGTACGTATGTTTTTTGTTTGCGAAGGTTGGCCGTTTAACCCTATCATCACATTGTAGTTTTTTTCGGTATAGCGGTAATTCAATTCAAGCGATTCGCGAAAAAACCAGTTTTCAAAATGATTGCTGTATTCTTCATTGAAAATGGAATATTCTCCATCGGCATCGATTCCATATTGAAGTTTTTTGGAGTTTGTATTATTGTTACTTACCGTTAATGCAGCTTCAATCATGTTCTTATTATTCCAGAGCGGTTCCACAAACGACATACGCAAACTCGAATTAAAATTATCGGAACGGTTGGTGATAAACTGATTGACATGTGTTGTAGAGTCGGCCGTATATTTATTCGACAGGTTGTAACTCTCGTTATCGCTTTGAGAAAATCCTGTACGCAAATTAGCTGTAAACGAACGTCCTTTTTTTGATAGTGATTTATGGTTGTAAATCAAATTAAACCCGCCTGAAACGGACGAATTCGTACCTTCATTCCTGGAATTGCCCCAACTTGTGGAATCGCCCTCCGTGAGGTATGAATATTCTTTGCTGTTGTAAGAGTCCGCGGTGCTGTAGTTTATGTTTGGCTGCAGGATGATGGTGCTTAAACTGTCGATTTTCCATTCGACTTCGAGCCGCATATTTGCATCGTTTTTATCATTTTCCGATTCGTTTTTGGATAAATCGTTGTAGGTAGTTTCTGACAGGTAGCTGGTACGGTTACTTTCGGTATTGCTGTAATTACTGGCATGATTCAAGGTCATGTCGCCCCCGATTTTAAATTTATCGTTTACTATGGTGTTGTTGTTTATCCCTATGTTTTGCGAAGTCGTAATTCCGGCGTTGGCGCCCCCTCCCCACGAACCCCGTCCGCGACTGCTTCGCGATGTGTTCAGGTTATTAGCTCCTGCATTGATGGACGTTTGTGCATTGCCATCCATTATATTTAGGCTGACATTGCTATCGTACCTGAAATCTTTGTTCGTATCGGCTCCCGCGCCGCCGATTACATTGCCGTAAAGTCCTTTGCGTCTGTTGGGTTTGGTGGTCAGGTTAATGATACGTTCGGTGTCTCCATCATCAAATCCGGTAAGCAGAGCCATGTCCGATTTTTGTTCCAATACCTGAATTTTTTCAATCATATCTGCCGGAAGGTTTTTGGTGGCTTGCTCAATATCGCCATCGAAGAATTTCTTTCCATCGAGACGTATTTTCTTGACTTCCTCTCCATTGACGGTGATTTTGCCTTCGGAACTTATTTCTACGCCCGGAAGTTTTTTCAGCAACTCTTCCACCATTGCATTTTCGGGGGTTTTGAAAGACGTGGCATTGTATTCGAGCGTATCGCCTTTTACCACCATTTGAGCGGCTGTTCCTTTTACTTCGAGTTCATTCAGCAATTTTACATTTTCAGTCAATTGAAAATTTTTCAATATTAAATCTTTATTCTCCATGGTTATATTGCGCTTTTGCTCAATGTAACCTACCGAGCTTATAAGCAGGATATAGTTTCCCGATTTAATTTTTGGCAATACGAATTTACCTTTTACATCGGTTTGCGCGCCTTGTACCAGGGTAGAATCTTTTTGCTTCAACAAGCGCACAGTTGCCATTTCGATCGGTTGTCCGTTTTTGGCGTCGAAAACAGATGATTGAATGCTATGCTGTCCGAAACTGTAAAAGCCGAATGAGAAAAAAGTTAAAAGGATAAGAAGAAAATGCTTCATGAAATAATTGTATGTTGGAATATTTTTGGTGCAAAAACAATTCGCAAGGAATAACCGACTACCTGCGAATTGTAAATTCGTTAGCTTTGACAGCTGCAAAGTTAGAAGGTTTAATTAATAAACGAAAAATAATCGGGGGAATAATAATTTTCCGTAACTACTCAGCGCCCTAATAAATTTGATAATAATTAGTCATTTAATTGATTGTTATGTATTTAAACTCTTTGCCCGGACGGGGCAAAACCTGCCTGCCGCAGGCAAGTTTGCGTAATCCCCAGTAAGCGAAGCGCAACTGGGAACAATGAAACAATTCCCTCCTTTTGATTTTCAGTTCGACAAAGTCGAACTGAAAATCAAAAGGTTATAAAAATAAAGGGCGCTGAGTAGTTATTCTAATTTTGAGAAACCAAACTTAAAAAATAAAACGCAGTAACTTTTGCAAACACAAAGAAAAGAATTAAATTTTGAAAGACAAAATATATTTGTCTGAATTGATGTACATTTAAAGAGTTGGAATGTGTCGATTTTCACAGATCAAGTTCCTCACAAAACCTTCCAACAGCCCGTACAGTATAATAAATCGGTATTTATTAACCAAAATAATCATAAATGTTTTGTTGTTATGTCAATATAAAACAAATAATGTTTATATTACGGCGTTTTTCCATATATTTTCTTGTAACTACTTAGCGCCCTAATAAATTTGATAATAATCAACCGTTTAGTTGATTGTTATGTATTTAAACTCTTTGCTCCGACGGCGCTAAACCTGCCAGCGGTAGGCAGATAGGCGTAACCCCCGGTAAGCGAAGCGCAACTGGGAACAATGAAACAATTCCCTCCTATTGATTTTCAGCTCGACAAAGTCGAACCGAAATTCAAAAGGTTATAAAAATAAAGGGCGCTGAGTAGTTACTTTTTATTGCATCTTATTATTTCTGTAAAGAAAATTGCTTGTCTTTTGGTTTATAATCCTTCATCTCAATTTGGATTTATGACTTTGACGCCACGAAATAATATGTCTTTCTTTGGATTCACTACCTGCACGCCGTTAGTTAAAAACTCCATTTTACTTGAGAAAATATCTCAAGGATGCCAAAATAATAATCAAACTATTAGCAAGAAAATATTGTTATTTTTTTTCTAAGAAAAAATACTGCCTTCGGGAGAAACGCACATTTCTCCCGAAGGCAGTATTTTAATTTATGCCCTTCGTGTTTCGGGGAGAAACCGACAGTAATTTTGCTCTAAAATGCCTAAAATAAGCTCGCGGATGCCAATGTAAGGTATGATATTGGCAAAGTCGAGTCCGGCGGATGGTATTTCGGGCATGAAATCGGTGGTTTCGGGCATGATTTTGCCAATGTTGGGCATACTATCGGCAAAGTTGAGCCCGATGGAGGGTGTTTCGGGTGCAAAATAGGCGAATTCGGGCATGATTTTGACGATTTTGAGCCGGATATTGATCTTTTAAATGCTGACAGGTATTCCTTGACGCTGTCCGGTTTCTGGATGTAAACCTGTCAGCGTGCCTGCACCTGACAGCGTCAAAATAAAGTTGAATTAACATCAGTATTTTTTTCAGAACATAATAATTAACTATTAACAAAAGGAGGTGAAAATGGCAAACTCAACCTATCGGGTTACTATCCCTAAAAACGTTGAAGAATTATTGAATTTGGCTGCAAGTGTGTATAAAAAGCACACCGATCTGGGGGCTGCTTCGCCCTTAAACTCTATGGTATCGCATAAATGGGCGGACAACGGACCGAATGTAGCATCTTGCTTGGCGCTTCACAAACAAGCCGAAGAACTAAAACGACAAGCCGAAGAAACTTATCGTCAGCGCGACCTGCTATTAGGCGAAATTACTGATCAACATACAAATTTTGAGGACTGA
>DIFH01000117.1:4596-25425 GCA_002427615.1 Paludibacter sp. UBA5753 | reverse complement strand
AGGTGCAGCGCACCGTTATATTGGTAGAAATAATGTCCCGAATAAAAATAAAGGTGCAGCGCACCGAAATAGTTTATTTGAAGTTGTTGGAACTTTTGAGGATAATCCAAACAGACAATAAAACTACAATTAAAATATTGTGTAAAAGTAAAATTAATCCTGTAAATCATTTCTGAAAAATAGTGGAAAATCGCAATAATCATTTTAAAAACAAAAGTAAAGACAACTTCAATGAACAAGTATCAATCCAATCACCCGAGCCGTCTTTATTCTTTGCTTTTGTGTTATTAAACACATTAAAAAAAAGACTGCCATCTGAAAAAATATACAGAAAAAAAAGTAATTTTGTACAATCAAAAAAAAACAACATGACATTAACAGAACGCTTTTTAAAATACGTCAGCTTTACTACCACTTCTGACGAGAATACCAATATGACTCCCAGTACTCCGGGCCAAATGATTTTTGCAAGATATTTGGTAGAAGAACTTAAATCAATTGGATTAGAAGATATTGATTTGGATAAAAACGGCTATATTATGGCTACTTTACCTGCCAATACCGATAAAAAAATTCCAACAATAGGCTATGTGGCACACATGGACACAAGTCCTGATATGACGGCTAAACATGTGAAACCCCGTATTGTGGAAAATTACGATGGCAATGATATTTTGCTTAACGATGAACAGGTTATTGTGTTCGAAACCGAGAAGTACCCTGAAATTCTTCAATACAAAGGTCAGGATATTATTGTTACCGATGGGACAACTTTGCTTGGAGCCGACGACAAAGCCGGATTGGCCGAGATTGTTACCGCCATGGAATACCTGATTGCACACCCCGAAATTAAACATGGTAAAATACGCATAGGTTTTACTCCGGATGAAGAAATCGGCCAGGGCGCCGATCATTTCGATGTTACAAAATTTGGCGCCGAATGGGCCTACACCATGGATGGCGGCGAAATTGGCGAACTTGAATATGAAAACTTCAACGCTGCAGCTGCTAAAGTCACTTTTAAGGGACTGAATGTTCATCCGGGTTATGCTTATCACAAAATGATTAATTCAATGCGGATTGCCAATCAGTTTATCGATATGTTGCCACGTCACGAAACGCCTGAACATACGCAAGGGTACGAAGGTTTTTTCCATCTCACCAACATGAACGGCGCTGTGGAAAAATCCACGCTAAGCTATATTATTCGCGACCATGACCGCGACCGTTTTGAACGACGTAAAAAGGAAATGCAACATATTGTTAATAAAATAAATGCTGAATTTGGCGAAAACACAGCTACGCTTGAACTTCGTGATCAGTATTATAACATGCGTGAAAAAGTGGAACCGGTGATCCATGTAGTTAATCTGGCATTCGAAGCCATGGAAGCTGTCGGTGTGAAACCCAATGTAAAACCTATTCGCGGTGGAACTGATGGCGCACGCCTTTCGTTCGAAGGTCTGCCCTGCCCGAATATTTTTGCCGGTGGGCATAACTTCCACGGACGCTTCGAATACGTTCCCATTCAATCGATGGAAAAAGCCATGATGGTCATCGTGAAAATAGCCGAAATACTTGGAAAGAAGTAAATTTCCTTTATCCCCAAAAAGGGATTTTAAGACAATTCAACTAAATTAACAACTAATAAAAATGCTTTCTTCAAATCTCTTTTGTGCGGAAATTTAGGAAGCTGTATCTATCATGAAAACAACAGCATTTACAGAAAAACACATTGCGCTTGGAGCAAAAATGCACGAGTTTGCAGGCTACAATATGCCCATAGAATATAGTGGAATAAACGATGAACATCTGACCGTTCGAAACGGCGTCGGGGTATTCGATGTATCTCACATGGGCGAGTTTTGGGTGAAAGGGCCTAATGCGCAAACTTTTTTGCAAAAAATAACTTCGAACGATGTTTCGGCGCTGACCTTGGGCAAAGCGCAATATTCCTGTTTTCCGAATGGCAAAGGTGGTATTGTAGATGATTTACTGGTCTACTATTACGCTGAAAATAAGTATTTACTGGTTGTAAATGCATCGAATATTGAAAAAGACTGGAACTGGTGTGTGGCTAACAATACAGAAGGAGCTGAACTGGAAAATGCTTCGGACTGGATGGCGCAATTGGCTGTACAAGGACCAAAGGCTACCGAAATGTTACAAAAACTTACTCCGATTGATTTGTCTGAAATTCCCTACTACAATTTCAAAGTAGGTAGTTTTGCAGGCGTTGAGGATGTAATTCTTTCGAACACAGGTTATACCGGTGCAGGCGGGTTTGAATTGTACTTCCACCCCGAACATGCCGATAAAATTTGGAATGCCTTATTTGAAACAGGAGCTGAATATGGCATTAAGCCGATTGGATTGGGCGCCCGTGATACTTTACGTCTCGAAAAAGGTTTTTGCCTGTACGGAAACGACATCGACGATACAACTTCGCCGATTGAAGCAAATTTGGGTTGGATTACCAAATTCACGGCTGGAAAAAACTTCATCGATCGCCCGCTGCTCGAAAAACAAAAAGCCGAAGGTGTAACGCGTAAACTGGTTCGTTTTGAATTGAGCGAACGCGGCATTCCCCGTCATGGCTATGACATTGTCAACAAAAACAATGAAATCATTGGTCAGGTAACTTCAGGAACCATGCTTCCCGATAGCAAAAAAGGAATTGGCATGGGTTATGTAAAAACTGAATATTCAAAAGCGGGTTCTATCATTTACATTCAGATTCGGAATAAAAATCTTGAAGCTATCATTGTTAAGTAGTATTTTGGATTAATTTGGACTAATGAAGCCCTTTCCAACTTATTTTCAGGTTCATCTGACGAAGTCAATCCTAAAAACAAGGCATTTTGTAATAAATCACACAGAGGTAAAAACAAAAAAACCACCTACAAAATTAATTGTAAGTGGCTGATTTTTTTGTCGGGGTAGCGGGATTCGAACCCACGACCCCCTGCTCCCAAAGCAGGTGCGCTAACCGGACTGCGCTACACCCCGTTGCTATTCTATTTCTGAAAAGCGAGTGCAAAGATACGCTCTTTTCCCGAAAATACAAACATTTTGTTACGTTTTTGTCAAAAGAACAATGACAAAACACGATTTTTCTAAACAACAAATTGATATTCTGAATATTATAATATGGCTGGCATTTATATACACATCCCGTTTTGCAAACAACGATGCACTTATTGCGATTTTTATACGCAGGTTGCACCTCATTTAATCCCTGAAATTGTTGATTGCATCAATAGGGAGCTCAACTTACGCAAAGATTATTTGAAAAACTCACCGATAGAAACGATATATTTTGGCGGCGGCACGCCCAGTGTACTCAACAATTCACAGTTTATGGCAATTTTCAGTACAATTTTCAGTTTATACAATGTGAATCCTGATGCAGAAATAACTTTTGAAGCTAATCCGGATGATTTAAGTCCCGAATTTCTTGACTCTATTGCTTCTCTCCCATTCAATCGAATTAGTATCGGTATCCAATCGTTCGACGATGAAGATCTGAAGCGAATAAACAGAAGGCATAGGGGAATACAAGCTATCAATGCTGTAAAAAAATGCCAAGATCATGGTTTTAATAATATTAGCATTGACTTGATATACGGATTGCCCTCTCAAACAATTGAACGCTGGAAAAATCAGCTCAACATAGCCTTTCAATTAAACGTACAACATATTTCGGCTTATGGGCTTACCTATGAAGAAGGCACCCGGCTCTGGAAACAACGTGAAATGGGAAAAGTAGATGTTGTTATGGATGATGAAATGATTATAATGTACGACATTATGCTTCAGAAAATGATAGAAAACGGATTTGAAGCTTACGAAATATCCAACTTTTCTTTACCCGGATACCATTCGCGCCACAACAGCGCTTATTGGGAGTTGAATCCATATTTAGGAGTCGGACCTTCGGCTCATTCCTACGATGGAAATTCAAGGCAGTGGAATATTTCATCCAATAAAAAATATATCAATGCCTTAAAAAACGATGAAAGTTTCTTTGAAAAAGAAGTTCTTACCTTGAACGAACGCTACAACGATTATGTGATGGTAGCTTTACGAACGGTGAAAGGTATTGATTTAAAATTGATTGAGGCAAACTTTGGGGTTGAGTTTAAAAACTATTGTACGAAGAATTCCACTCAATTTATTGAAATGAATAAACTTAAATACAATGAACATTTGTTATCGCTCACAAAGGAAGGAATTCATATTTCAAATTTGATTATCGGTGAGTTGATGTATGTTTAATCTTTATTAATCTATTATTTAACGGTAATTATCCGATTTTTAAATACGACTGATTTTAGTCAAAAAAAAAATTGTACTTTTGTGTTTTAAATCTTGGTATTTACATGATGGGAAATTTAGCTCAAAAAAGTAACTTTCGTAAAAAATTTTCACGCTGGTTCTGGTGGTTATTCAGCTTCGGAATAGCTTTAATCGTTCTTATTTTTGTATTTATCAGCATAGGTTGGATTGGTTATCTTCCACCCGTTGATGAACTCCAGAATCCTATAAATAAATATGCAACTGAAATTTACACATCTGATTTGCAACTATTGGGACGGTTTTCAAAAAGTAAAGAAAACCGTGTCAAAGTTAATTATAATCAAATTTCAGAAAATGTAATTAATGCATTAATAGCCACTGAAGACATTCGTTTTTACGAACACTCGGGCATTGATGGCATTGCATTATCGCGCGCTGCCATTTTAAGAGGAATCTTTCAACGTAAAAGTTCAGGTGGCGGAAGCACAATAACCCAACAATTAGCCAAACAGCTCTATTCTCCCGAAGCCGAAAATTTTATTGAACGTGCTTTTCAAAAACCTATTGAATGGGTAATTTCAGTTAAACTGGAAAAACTTTATACGAAAGAAGAAATTATCACATTGTATCTCAATCAGTTCAGTTTCCTGAATAACGCGGTCGGTATCAAGTCGGCATCACAAATTTATTTCAGTACGAACCCCGCCCAACTTAAAATTGAAGAAGCGGCTACATTGGTCGGAATGTGTAAAAATCCATCATTATACAATCCGGTCAGATATAATGAACGTACCCGTGAACGAAGAAACGTGGTTCTGAACCAAATGCGCAAAGCTGATTACATATCCCGTGAACAATACGATTCGTTAAAAGTACTTCCGTTAACACTTAAATATCAGAAAGCAGATCATAAATTGGGTCTTGCCCCCTATTTCAGGGAATATCTGAGAATAATGCTGACAGCCAAAGAACCAGATAAAAGTGATTATGCAAGCTGGCAGCAACAAAAATACAAAGACGATGTTTGGCAATGGGAAAACAACCCTTTGTACGGATTCTGCAATAAAAACACTAAACCTGACGGTTCGCCGTATAATATTTATGTTGATGGGTTGAAAATTTACACAACCATTGATTCGCGTATGCAGAAATATGCTGAAGATGCCGTGAAAGAACATATTGTATCACTTCAAAAATCATTCTTCAAGGAAAAGAAAGGACGCTCGTATGCGCCATTTTCGCGAAGAATGAGACAGGAAGACATTGACAATATAATGGAACGCTCGATGAAACAATCCGAACGTTATATTAAAATGAAAGCTGCCGGATTTAGCAAAGAACAAATCGACATCTTGTTTAAGAAACCTTTAGAAATGCAGGTGTTTTCTTATGATGGAATGATTGATACAGTGCTGTCGCCACTTGATTCAATTCGGTATCACAAACACTTTCTGCGTTGTGGTTTTATGTCGATGGATGCACGCAGTGGTCATGTGAAAGCCTACGTGGGCGGACCTGATTTTTCCCAATTCCAATATGATATGGTCAATGTAGGCCGCCGTCAGGTGGGTTCTACCGTAAAACCCTATTTATACACCTTAGCCATGGAGGAAGGCATGTCGCCCTGCGACAGAACAATCAACAGGCCGATCACACTTATCGATGGAAACGGTCAACCCTGGACGCCAAGGAATACTTCTAAATCCCGTATCGGCGAGTCGGTAAGTTTACGCTGGGGACTTGCTAACTCAAACAACTGGATTTCAGCTTATCTAATGAGTTTATTTACGCCGGAAGCCTTGGTAAAACTGATGCGATCGTTCGGTATTCGCGGGCAGCTCGATCCGGTTGTATCACTTGCGTTAGGTCCTTGTGAAATATCTGTTGCCGAAATGGTGGATGCTTACACGGCATTTCCTAATAAAGGGATTCGGGTCGAACCGGTTTATGTTTCGCGCATTGAAGACTCGAATGGAAACGTGATTGCAACATTTACACCTAAAATGCACGAGATATTTAGTGAAACGACTGCTTATAAAATGATTTACATGATGCGTTCAGTTGTTGATGGCGGAACAGGTGGACGTATCCGCCGGAATTATGGATTGATGATGCCTATGGGAGGTAAAACAGGAACCACTCAAAATAATTCGGATGGTTGGTTTATGGGCTACACTCCTTCACTCGTATCCGGCGTTTGGGTAGGTGGCGAAGACCGGTCGATACACTTCGATAATATTGCAGAAGGACAAGGTGCAAGCATGGCTTTACCTATTTGGGCATTGTACATGAAAAAAGTTTTAAACGATCCAAATCTGGGTTATTTGTCAAATGAAAATTTCGATGTTCCGGCAACTTTCAATGTCAACTCAGGATGTGAGGAAAATCTCTATGAGTAAGAAAATCAGAAAAAATACATAGTTTTCTCAAAGAAAACTAAAGATTAAATTCAAAATACCCACAATTGTGAAATTATTGCGTATTTTGCATACTTGAATTGAAACAAATCTTTTGGTTCAAGATTTGTATATATGGACGTTTAATACATCAATGTAACATTGAAAAAAATAATTTTCATAGCAGTTTTTAGCTGTTTTCAACTATTGGGTTTCGCCCAATGGAATACAGAACGCATTTTGACCATTGGTCGAAATGCTTTGTATTTTGAGGATTATGTACTTTCTATTCAATATTTCAATCAGGTAATCAAAATAAAACCTTATTTAGCAGAACCTTACATGTACAGGGCTATGGCAAAGATTCAACTCGGCGACGATAAAGGAGCCGAAACCGACGCCACTGAAGCCATCGAACGGAATCCTTTTTTGCCTCAGGCTTACTACATTCGCGGATTTGCACGCCGTCGGCTGAAACTTTATCAGGATGCCGTAAACGACTTTTCCAAAGCTTATGAATTCAGCCCCAATAGTTTAAATTTGCTCTTGAACAGGATGGATGCGTTCATCAGGCTCGAAGATTACGAAAGCGCCATGCGCGACTTGGAAACTTACATGAAACTGAGTCCGAAACCAACCAATTTATATTACGAAAAAGGATTTATACAGTTGGCAATGAAGGATACACTTGGGGCGGAAGATTCATTCAATCAATACATTAAACTCGATAGTACAAGTAGCTTGGGCTGGAGCGCTCGCGCTTTATTGAATATGCAAAAACAAAAAACAGAAGAAGCCTATAACGATTATTCGCAGGCTATCAAGTACAATTCAAACTATTCGGGCGACTATATTAACAGGGGAATTCTGAATGTCCAGAGAAAAAATTTCCGGCAGGCATTAAGCGATTACGATAAAGCCATCGAACTTGATAAAAAAAGCGATTTGGCATATTATAACCGCGCTTTGCTAAGAGCTAATCTGGGCGACAATAACAATGCGTTGTCCGATCTGGAAAAAGTACTTGAGCTTGACTCAACCAATTTTGATGCGCTATATCGGAAAGCGATGCTCGAAAATACCTTGGGGCAATACCGGAGCGCCATAGCCGACTATAACACAATTATCAAAAAGTATCCTTATTTCATCCCTGCATTTTGGGGTTTGGCAGAAGCCGAAGAAGGTTTGGGAAATAAGAAAAACGCCTTCAGGTATCGGCAAATGGCTTACGAGATTGAAAAGAACAAGGATAATATTAAACGTAATACTAAAAATGAAATTGCAGCCGATAATAAAATAGATGCAAGTGCTCCTAAAAGCGCCACAAACCGAAAAACAGAAATGTTCAATCGTTTTGTTACTCAGAATATTGACGATTCTCAAACCGAATCAAAATACAAAGATTCAAGGCGCGGAAATGTACAGGACATTTACGCCGATGTAATCAATGAGCGAAATTTTGTATTATCGTATTATGCAAAAACAGATGAAATCCGGCGTACTAATCTTTATCAAGCGATTGTTGAGGATTATAATAAAAAACGTTTGTTAGGCGCTTCCCTTAAAATTACAAACAACGAAATTCCGTTAACTTCCGAGTTGATAAATACACATTTCGAATCCATTAATAATATTTCAAGCAAAATCTCACGCGACGAACTCAATGCCGACCTGTATTTTCACCGAGCCTTGGAATTTGCCTTGGTTCAGGATTTTAACAGCTCTGTCGAAGATTTGAATAAAGCCTTGTCCCTGCGTCCCGATTTTACAATTGCCTATTTTTGCCGGGCGAATATTCGATATAAGTTAGTTGATTCTCAGAAAAACAGCGTTGATGAGAATGGCAATGAAAACTCCGAAAATGTAACAGACAGAAACAAAAAATTATTGAACGATAAACAAACAAAGTTTAATGTGGAAATGATCATGCGCGATTATGACAAAGTCATTGAACTGCAACCGGATTTTGCTTTTGCTTATTACAATAAAGCCAATATTCTTTGTACCCAACAGGATTTTAGCTCGGCTATTTCATATTATTCGAAAGCCATTGAATGCGATGCCGATTTTGCCGAAGCCTATTTCAATCGCGGCTTGACTTATTTATTTACAGGGCAGAATGCCAAAGGTCTGGCTGATTTAAGTAAAGCAGGCGAACTGGGTATCTATCAATCTTACAATTTATTACAAAGGTTTGGTAAGTAGTTAATAGCCGATTAGTTTCTGCCTTAAACTTCAAAGCGCACAAAAAATCATCTACTTAATTCGATTTTAATGAAGTGAAAATTTCTTATATTTCACTCCGAACTTTTCCAAAACTTCAAATGACAGGCTCACTCCTATCGTTTCCCATGCGGCTACATCTTGATTGTGCGATTGAATTAAATTCAGATGGATCACCTTATTGTTCACAATCACCTTTTTACTTTCGATTGTATGATGAGATTTATATAAATCATCGTACCAATTTTCCGGTATTGCGGGGAGAAGTTGATTTAAACAGAACTCTTTCAATGATTTGTGAGTAATCCAGTAAACATTTCGGGGCGTAAAATAAAGGATAGCGTTGGGCGAACCGGTGTGTAACCAACCATGAATATGAGGATATTTGCTGTAAACTTCGATATATAAATCGCCAAAATCTTTATCTCTGAATTTTTCCGACACCCGAAATGTGATCCCATTCAATTTGACCATTACATCAACATCTTGTCGCTGCATTTCCATGTCAGCCTCCGAATCGGTATTAAAACGTTTTATCTCGCTTATTTTCAAAACATCGCGATAAAACAGGTCAGCCTTTGCTGCTTGTTCTCGTTCGTGCCGGAGGCTGTTTCTGAAATTGTGCAACATAGAAATTAAACACAAGGGTTACATCAATTCTCCATAAAACGTAATGGGATCCCGCTCGTATGAATTTACATGAAGCGACGAACGACCATTTTTAAATACATCCAGGAGCAAATCATAATGATATTCACCACTATTAATTTTAAAACGAATATTCCACCCATCTTTCCGTTTGTTGGCAGTCTCGGAATACTCAATCATTGGGGAGGAAAACTTTATTCCACCTTCCGACGAATTAAAAGGCGCAACGTGTGCAACACCGTAATAAGGTAAATAGGCAAAAGCAGAATCACCTTTAATTTTCAGCGTATATTCCGAAGTGAGCGATACCTGCTTCATACGAAACGGATTGGCGTAATTAAAACGCACGGTAAAATCTTTCGATTCTACTTTAGCTGTAATTGCAGCTACTGTTTCAGGTGTGGTTTTGATTGATGAACAAGCGCTTGCAAACAATAAAACCACGAATGACAGAAAAATAATTTGTGATTTCATTTTATTAATATTGTTTGAGTTAAAAGTAATATTGTTTGAGTTAAAAGTAATATCAATAATAACAACGAAATTTGCAAAATAAAGTTGAGCGTGCATCCCAAAAAGTCGGAAATTAATATTTCTTAAAAATTCCCGTCATCTTAAATAAACGTCTTATATCATTGCTTATTTCTATTGTCAATCCGTTTGACCGCTCAAATCGGTCGGACGGTTATCCCAAGCTATAATTATATATATTTGTAACTACTCAGTACCCTTTATTTTAATAACCTTTTGATTTTCAGTTCGACTTTGTCGAACTGAAAATCAAAAGGAGGGGATTGTTTCATTAACCCCCAGTTGCGCTTCGCTTACTGGGGGTTATTCATATTTAGCCCCGTCGGGGCAAAGAGTTTAAAATGAAACTTGCAGTGTGATGGGATTATTGCTCTGCCTTCTGGTCCGTCGGGGCAAAGAGTTTAAAATGAAACCTGTTCATCTTGTTCATCTTGTCAGGTGGTTTACTATTATTTTAATCTGTCAAAGTCGAATTATTTCAAATTTTAATATTTTCCCTGTCCATGGCGGTAATTGTGTATAAAAAGCTTGAGCAGAACCCAACTGAACCATGGCATATTTTTCATTTTCATCAAGCAAATTAACACAAGAATAAATATCTCCATCATTGATCCCGAGAAATTGAAATGATTCGTGTGGTAAACGAACTTCAGTATCTAAATGAGTATCGTGAAAATTCAATACGATCAATAACAAATTGTCTTCGTATTTTCGGAAATATGCGAATTGTTCGTGCGAGTTAAACTTTGGGTTGTTGAAATTAGCGTATTCCAAATCATACATTTGTCCTAACGTAATCGCTTTCTCCGTGATGGTAATATTCAAAAGTTTACGATAAAACTCACGCAAATTCTTTTGTTCGTCAGTAAGGTTCTTTCCGTCAAATTTACCATTGTTTGCCCAGGCATTTATAGTCTTTACGCTCCAATAATCGAATATCGATGTGCGTCCGTCAAAACCGCTAAAGCCCTCATAATCCATACCCAATTCACCTAACTCCTGACCAAAATAAATCATCACCGGCGCTCTTGTCAGGGTTGTAGCCACTATCATTGCAGGTTGTGCCGACATCCCGTTTCCGGCAAAGAACCCAGATGCAATACGCTGTTCGTCGTGATTTTCCAGGAAATTAAGCATTTGGTCTTCAATCCCGTTCAATGTTTGCCAGCAATAGGTCAAATTTCTTACCGGAAAATTATGACTCGTAACATCGCGCAATTTATCGTACAATCCCACTTTATCGTATAAATAATCGAATTTCCCGTTTGCTATAAAATTCCGATATTCAGCCGGATTGTAGACTTCTGCTATAAAAATTATTTCGGGATATTTCGTTTTTATCTGAGGAATGACCCAGCCCCAGAACTCAACGGGAACCATTTCGGCCATATCGCAACGAAAACCATCAATTTTTTCTGAAGCCCAAAACAAAAGAATATCCCGCATTTTAAACCAGGTGTCGGGCGTAGGCGAAAATTGTCTCTGACCACCCTCCGTGTAATTAATTCCGTAATTCAGTTTCACGGTATCGTACCAGTCATTGATGGTGGGCGATGCCGTAAAACAGTCGTTGCCTGTTGCCTTAGCCGGAAATTCGGTGTAACCCTGCACATCGAACTGTGGTAAAAAAGGCTGGTTCGGAAGATAATAAAAGTTATTCAAGGGAGAAAAATGCCATTCGGGATGATCGGTTTCGCCCAAGTCTCTAACCCCTGCAGGTTTTGCATCCGAATGATATTCACGGGACACATGGTTAGGCACAAAATCGATGATTACTTTCATACCGGCATGATGTGTCCGGTCGACAAGCTGCCGAAATTCATTCATCCGGTTCGGAACATCTTCAGCCAAATCGGGATCAACATCGTAATAATCCTTGATAGCATAGGGCGAACCGGCTTTTCCTTTCACTATTCCCGGATGATCCCGACGAATTCCGTAGGCCGAATAATCGGTTTGTGTGGCATGTTCAATTATTCCTGTGTACCAGATATGTGTAATTCCTAAATTTTTTATTTCGCTTAATGCCTTGTTTGTAAAGCTATTGAATTTTCCACATCCATTTTCTTCAATGGAACCGTTGGGTTTACGGGTCGTGTTGTAATTGCCGAAAAGGCGTGGAAGCACCTGATATATTGTGAATTTTGACATCAATCTGAAATATTTTAAATTTTATATTTTTTCTGTTAGTTCAATATTAGGTCTTATCGGTTAGGAACACTTCTCAAATCGTTTACCGGTTGAACCCTGAATGTGAAATTATTAAATTGCTTGCTAATGTAATTTATTTTATTTGAACTGTTTTGTCTGATCTGCAAATTATCAAGCCAAACAATACCTTTAGCGGGCACAATAAAACCGAAGTCCACTTGGGAGCCGGTTAATTCCATTTCGGAACAATATACATACACATCATTGATAAAATAATAAAGCATAGTAGCCTTTTTCAGAATTTTCAGTTTATTGATCCCGCCTTTTTTAATTTCGGGTCGGGAAATTTGTGTGTAAAAACTGTACCACGATCGATTTCCCATGTACATTTTGCTATCGTTATTCACACTGAAAAACTCTACATCCTCCGAAGAAGAATTATAGTTCTCCAGTATTATTCCATATTGATCGGTAGTGTTTTTTGACTGACATTGTATGTCGGTTTCGAACAAAAAGTCAGACAGAATGTCGACGGACTTTACCAGATAAATAAAATATGAATAATCTATTTTGGATTGAAACTTCAATCTATTGTTATCTACAGAAATACTATAACTCTCATTATCAGAAACATTAACAGGATTTGCATTGTTATCGAATCCTAAAAATATCTGTCGTTCAAATCCCGATGTATCCACCGAAAATTGCATAGTTGAAAAATCGGGTTCCGGAGCGCTTTCATTAAAAAGTTCATCCACATAATAGTTTCTTCGGATGCCCCGATAATTAATATTCCACGGACGGTCATTTACTTTCTCACCGCCGCACATAATCGATTTCCAGTCGCCGTTTTCGAGCGTTGTATTCAAATGATCACGACCCAGCATCCCATGACCCAATTCATGAAACAACAAATTTTCTTTCATCAAGTCGGCGCCGGCTGTAGCGCTTATCGCTTTCCAGTATGCCCTGTCAATTTCAATCCTGATGGGTTTTTCGTAATGACACAAACCGGCTTGTTCATCTTTCAAATCGGCAAATTCAACAATTAATCCCGTATTTTGCAAATCGAAGTCTTTGCCTCGTTTCGCCGCTTCCATTTCAAAACGCTGAACATATTTCGTAAACTCCTCCTCTACCCTGTATTCATGTATATCGCTACATGCCGAAACCAACAAAATAAGAATAAGTATGTAAAATATTTTTATAAAGTTAGTATGCATCGTTAAGAATATATTTTTCGGGTTTTTGAGCTACAAATATAAACAAAAAAGCGCTGAATGCGTTATTCATTTAAAACATAGTAAAAATTAAAATATCAATAAAAATTAAAAAAGATGGCAACTGTAACATTCAAAGGTTCAGAAGTAAAAACCAACGGAAGCTTACCCGAAGTGGGCACACAAGCACCTGACTTTAAAATTGTTGGTGCAGAATTAAACGAAATAAGTTTGAACGATTTCAAGGGGAAACGCGTTGTTTTGAATATTTTCCCAAGTATTGAT
Source organism: Paludibacter sp. UBA5753 (assembly GCA_002427615.1). GTDB lineage: Bacteria > Bacteroidota > Bacteroidia > Bacteroidales > Paludibacteraceae > Paludibacter. Next base: position 11,672 of record DIFH01000117.1, on the reverse strand, counting down.
ACGGGAGTTTGTGCGGCTTCTGTACGTAACTTTAACAAATGGGCTTCACAAAATAAAAACACGGTAGTGATTTGTGTATCTAAAGATTTACCATTTGCCCAAAGTCGTTTTTGTGGAGCCGAAGGCTTAGAAAATGTAATTACTGCCTCCGATTTCCGTTATAATAATTTTGCGACTGATTATGGCGTTTTGATGACCGATGGACCTTTAGCCGGACTAATGGCTCGCTCGGTTGTAGCTATCGATGAAAATGGAAAAGTAACCTACAATCAGCTGGTTCCCGAAATATCAGAAGAACCAAGCTACGATGTGAAATTTTAAAGAATAAATGATCTGTTTCAAGACCGGATCATTTTTTTACGTGTGAAATATCCTCCTCTTACTTTTTTGAGTAGCGGGAGGATATTGTATTTTTATGCAATTTAATATCATAAATGCTTTTCTGTGAATATAAAACACATATAAATACAAAAATATCGTCCTTTATCTCAAATAATTATAGAAAAAATTCATTAATTCATCAAATTATATTTCATTTTGTAATATTTTTGTTAGTTTTGTAGTCGAAATACAATAAAACTAATAAAACAATTACAAAAATGAAAGTTGAACAAGTAATCGGAGATCTCAAAAAGAGATTTCCGAACGAGGCTGAATACCATCAAGCCGTCGAAGAAGTATTGCGCTCTATTGAGGAGGTCTACAATGCGCATCCTGAGTTTGAAAACCAAAATCTGATCGAACGTTTGTGTATCCCCGAGCGTATCTTCACATTTCGGATCACCTGGATAGACGATCGCGGTAAAGTGCAAACCAACATGGCTTATCGTGTCCAACACTCCAATGCCATTGGCCCTTACAAAGGTGGAATGCGATTTCATGCTTCTGTTAACCTATCTATTCTCAAATTTTTAGCTTTTGAACAAACATTCAAAAATGCACTGACCACCTTGCCTATGGGCGGCGCTAAAGGTGGATCGGATTTTAATCCGAAAGGAAAATCTTCGGCCGAAATTATGCGTTTCTGTCAGGCATTTATGATTGAATTATGGAGACACATCGGTTCCGAAACCGATGTCCCTGCCGGCGACATTGGTGTGGGCGGTCGTGAAGTAGCTTACATGTACGGCATGTACAAAAAATTAGCGCGCGAAAATACAGGTACATTCACAGGCAAAGGCATCGAATTCGGCGGATCGCTCATTCGTCCTGAAGCAACAGGCTACGGAAATATCTATTTTTTAATGAACATGCTGAAATCAAAAGGCATCACCGACTTAAAAGGACAGGTTGTTGCCATTTCAGGTTCAGGAAACGTAGCGACCTATACAGCTGAAAAAGTGATTGAACTGGGCGGAAAAGTAATTACCTTATCAGACAGCAACGGTTATATTTACGATCCGGATGGCATTGACAGTGAAAAGCTTAAATTTGTTTTTGAATTAAAGAATGTATATCGCGGGCGTATCAGGGAATATGCCGAAAAATATAACTGTAAATATGTTGAAGGAGGACGTCCGTGGTCGGAAGTTTGTACAATTGCCTTGCCATCGGCTACTCAAAACGAACTGAATGGCGATGATGCTGAAACATTAGTTAAAAACGGTTGTTTTGCTGTTTCTGAAGGCGCCAATATGCCTTCGACACCCGAAGCCGTAGAAGTTTTCATAAAAAATAAAATTCTTTATGGTCCGGGTAAAGCTGCCAATGCCGGTGGCGTTTCAGTTTCGGGATTGGAAATGACTCAAAATTCAATCAAACTGAACTGGACGAAAGAAGAAGTTGATGAAAAACTCAAAGAAATTATGTTCAACATTCACGAATCGTGTGTGAAATATGGCGCCGAAGCCGATGGTTATGTAAATTACGTGAAAGGAGCTAATATAGCCGGTTTCATGAAAGTTTCCAAAGCTATAATTGCCCAGGGAGTGCTTTAATTTTCGACCAAAAAAAAAAGCACGGTTTCCTGAATAAACTGACGAGTCCTGAATTCCTTTTCAAGGTTTTCAGGACTCGTTTTTTTTTGTTTCAGCGTGCTTCTTATCAATATTCTCTTGTTTCCTATCGTGGTTCTCTCGCTTCCTATCGGGATTCTCTTATTTCTTATTAACGTTCTCTTGTCTCCGATTAACATTCTCCCGATTTCATTTATCGTCAGCGTGCTTCTTATTAACGTTCTCTCGTTTCTTATCGGTATTCTCTCGTTTCTTAAAGGCGTTCTCTTAAAATTTGTTAGCATTTTCATCTTTGGGTATATTCTCCAGCCATTTTTTGACGGTAGCTATCCCGAGCTTCTTGTTAGGGTACGACATGAAATTGGCTTCGTTATCGAACCAACCCATCACCTGTTCGCGCTTCAGCTTTGTCGGTTTTATCGATATGAAGGTAAGAGGGGATAGCCCGAAGGTTTGTCGGAAAGTCTATGCTGAACAGGGTTATTGTGTATTTAGTGTTTGCAAGAAAACGTCCATCTCCGCGTTGCGCCATTTTCATAATCTTTTCAGTTTTACTCCCGATTTTATTAATCCTTCTTCTAAAGTTTGCGCCTGAAAAGATTCAAAAGCTTTCAAAGAAATAATTGCACACGCCCGGGCATCATCTCCGGCACGATGGTGATTAAAGCGAATATCGTGCAGTTCGCACAAGGCTCCTAACGAATGGCTGGGTAAACCTTTCCATACTTTACGCGAAAGACTTACACTGCAAAAGTACTCAGTCCAGGGTATTGCCAAGTCGTAATATGTTAAAGCCGAATGTAAAACCTTCATGTCAAAAGCGGCGTTGTGAGCCACGATGTACTGATCCTCGATCCATTGTTTGATTTCCGGCCATATTTTTTCAAAAGTTTCCGCATTTGCCAGTTGGGCGGATGATATGCCATGTACACGTTCATTCCAAGGATTCATATACGGAAAACAGGCAGGTTTGATCAACCACGATTTTGTATCTACTATCGAACCATCAACCACACGCGACAGGCCAACCTCACATGGAAAATCGGCATAAGCTGTTTCAAAATCGATGGCGGTAAATGTCATATCACAAAAATCGGACTTTAAATAAAATAATTTTCCGGGTTACAAAACTAAAGAAAAGTTTCAGGTTAACATTCAAATACAACAGATTTGTTTTAATTTACATGTCTATCGATTGAATTTCAACAAGAAGTTCATCCTTCATAACCGATTGCCCCTGCTGAACTTTGATTTTGCGAACGACGCCGTTGCAATTGGCTGTAATTTCGTTTTGCATTTTCATAGCTTCAAGAACAAGTATCGGCTCGCCAACATTTACCAAATCGCCTTCGGACAGGAAAATATCGACAATTTTACCAGGCATGGGCGCAATAATATTATTTTCATCTATTTTACTCGTATCGCTGTTTATCATACCGCGACGAATATATGAAAAGATGGATTCAATACTATATTTGTATTCTACTCCATTCACTTTTACAACAGCTTTGTTCTGGTCGCGCGATACAAGCTCGCAATGAAAACGCTTGCCGTTCCAGTCGAAAGTATAATGAAAATCTTCTTGTTCAACAAAATCAATATCCATTTCCCGACCGTCAATTACCGGTTTCGAGTCTTTTGGAATATACAGTTTGAAACGTTTACCATTATCGCGTACAGCAATAAAAAGTCGTGAAGCGTCGCGTTTATAAATATATGAAGTTCCCATTAGTCAATTTACTATTTAATCAGTTACTATTTACCCTTTGTTATTCTAAACGACCTGAATATTCTATTCACTTTCAGGAGGATGAGTATTTAGTGTTTGCAAGAAAACTCGGTGTATTCTTGCAAACACTATTTAATAATTCAATCGTTTATTCAATACCCAAACATTGAGCCGGTCGTTTTTGTACGTTGGCAAATCCGACGAAAGTTGCAGGTATTCAGAAGCGTACAGAATTGTTGCCGCTAAGGCTCCAATCATTTCATCTTCTTCATTTTCGAGCATTTCAGGCGTATAAACCTGATCGATCCAACGTGTTGTATAGCTCGCATCCACAAAATCGGGATGTTGCAAAACTACACGGCAAAAAGGTACTGTTGTTTTAAGACCGGTCAAAGTGAATTCATATAAAGCAGCAAGCGTTTTTTGAATTACATCAGGACGGTCGTTGCCATGTACTATAATTTTGGCTATCATCGAATCGAAGTAAGGAGTTACCACCGAGCTGTTCTGAACCCCAGTTTCAATGCGGATATAATCTTGTTGAGGAAAATGTATTTTATCGATAAATCCTGTTTGAGGACTAAAACGGTTTTGAGTATCTTCAGTATTTACGCGGCATTCAATAGCCCAACCTTTAATTTGTATGTCCTCCTGTTTCAGTGTGAGCTCTTCACCTAATGCGATCCTGATCTGCCAATCCACCAAATCAACTCCGGTTACCATTTCAGTTACAGGATGTTCCACCTGAATGCGGGTATTCATTTCCATAAAGAAGTACGAACCATCCTCATCCATGATAAATTCAATAGTTCCGGCCGAGTAATATCCAATTGATTTGGCAAAACGAACAGCCATCTCGCCCATTTCTTTTCTCATTTCAGGTGTTACACTTGCCGAAGGCGATTCCTCTATTATTTTTTGATGCTTGCGTTGCAATGAACATTCGCGCTCGCCCAAATGAATTACATTCCCCTGCTTATCGCCCAATATCTGAAATTCAAGATGTTTCGGATTTTCGAGATATTTTTCAATAAACATATCGCCGTTACCGAATGCTGCCAGCGCTTCATCCGATGCCGATTTGAAATTACGTTCTATGTTTTCGGGTTTTCCCACAATACGCATACCGCGTCCACCACCACCGGCCGAAGCTTTCAGAATAATGGGATAACCTATTTTATCTGCAAATGTTTTTGCAGTTTCAGCATCTTTAACCGGTCCGTCACTTCCAGGTACCAAAGGTAATCCTGCCTGAATAGCCATACTTTTGGCAACGGTTTTCAATCCCATATCGCGTATTAATTGCGGTGAAGGTCCAATAAAATTGATACCATTGTTAACACAAAGCTGTGCAAAATCGGGATTTTCTGATAAGAAACCGTAACCCGGATGAATCAAATCAATATTATGCTCAAGAGCCAGATTGACAATCCGTTCAGGATCAAGGAAAATAGCTTTTTCATTTCCCGCATCACAAGCCGGAATAATTTCGTCGGCATATTTCAGATAAAGTGCATCAGGCTCTCTATCGCTTTGAAATACCACAGCCAACATGTCCAGTTTATGGGCTGCCCGTGTAATACGGATAGCTATTTCGCTGCGATTAGCAATCAAAAGTCGTTTTTTCATTTTTATTTGGTTGACGTGTTGTTTGACGATTGGTTGATTAGTTTATAAAATGCCGGAATAATTTTCTGTTTGCTTATTCAACATTATAAACCGAAAAAACTTGCTACAACGGTATACTCCCGTGTTTTCTTGCCGGTTTATGATATTGTTTGTTCGACAGGATTTCAAAAGCTGTTATCAGAATTTGACGGGTTTTGGAAGGAACAATTACCTCATCAATTAAGCCAAATTCTTCCGCTTTGTATGGATTAGCGACATCATTTTTATATTTTTCAATCAATTGTTTTTCTAACTCGGCTTTGTTTTCGGCTTTCGATAATTCATGCTTATTTACAATTTTAATAGCTCCGCCAGGTCCCATCACGGCAATTTGAGCGGTAGGCCAGGCAAAATTAAAATCCCCGCCTGTATTTTTACTGCTCATCACGATATATGCCCCACCATAAGCCTTGCGGGTAATGACGGTAATTTTCGGAACAGTCGCTTCGCAAAATGCATAAAGCAACTTGGCTCCGTTGCGAATGATTCCATTGTGTTCCTGCTCAATACCGGGCAAGAATCCCGGAACATCTTCCAATATAAGCAAAGGAATGTTGAATGCATCGCAGAAACGAACAAAACGGGCTCCTTTCACGCTGGCATTGATATCCAACGTTCCGGCCATAACTTTCGGTTGATTGGCCACTATGCCGATACTCTTGCCATTCAATCGAGCAAAGCCAACTAATATATTCTGCGCAAATTTTTCGTGCACTTCGAAAAAAGTATCCTTATCCACAATAATATTGATGATTTCTTTCATATCGTAAGGACGATTGGGATCGTCGGGGATAATACTGTCAAGATATTCCTGACGCGTGTGATAAACGCTTATCAGATTTGAAACCGGAAGAGTTTCATAATTGTTTGAAGGAATATATGATAAAAGTTTGCGAATAAGCATAATGGTGTGTTCCTCGTCATCCGAAACAAAATGTGCCACACCACTTTTGGCGGCATGAACATTTCCTCCTCCGAGACCCTCCATGTCAATCTCCTCGTTCAATACTTCACGAACCACGTCGGGTCCGGTAACGAACATATACGAGGTCTGATTGGTCATAAAAATAAAATCAGTCAGAGCGGGTGAATAAACCGCTCCTCCAGCTGCAGGTCCCAAAATAGCCGATATTTGGGGTATAATGCCTGATGAGCGCACATTATTGCGAAAAATAGTAGCATAAGCCGATAAACTTTTCACGCCTTCCTGAATTCGAGCGCCACCCGAATCCATTAACCCAACTATCGGTGCACCAAGTTTTAACGCCATTTCCTGCACTTTCGCTATTTTCATCCCATGAGAATATCCAAGCGAGCCTCCTAATACCGTAAAATCCTGTGCATAGGCAAATACGCTTCGTCCCTGAACCAATCCGCGTCCAACTACAACTCCATCGCCGAAATTGGATTGTTTGCTGCTCATTGGGATTTGCGATGGCGCTACAAATGCATCAAACTCAAAAAAAGTTCCTTCATCAAAGAGAATATTAATACGTTCACGCGCCGTGAGTTTTCCTTTTAAATGCTGACGAAGTGCAGCATTGTCTTCCATTTCCTGTAAAGCTTTCAGGCGATGCTCAAATACTTTATTTTTATTCATTATTTTTTCCCCGAATGTTATTCAGTTTTAAAGTAACAATTTTGTTTAGTTTTCGTTCAATCTTATTTTAAAGCAATAAATATTGTAACTACTCAGCATCCTAATAAATTTGATAATAATCAGC
>DIFH01000117.1:0-4487 GCA_002427615.1 Paludibacter sp. UBA5753 | reverse complement strand
TATAAAAATAAAGAGTGCTGAGTAGTTACCATTTTTAATAATATATTCTATAATGCGATATATTTTTTCATTTCAATTATAGTTTTTCTTGGCGCATCTCTAATTAACAGAGAGAAAGCATTTATTGCCACCTTATTTTTTACAATTGGTCTCGTTTTTTCAATTTTTTTAAAACGTAATTTTAATTTATCTGACATATGTTGGGCTGGTTTGTTTAGTTTATTGGGAGTTATGACTGCATTTTTATTGAATAAAAGAATGAAGAAGACAGTTTAAAATACTTTTATTTCGGACATTGCTTACTTATTATCTGCTAAATACAGTCAGATATTAACTCCAAAATATCGTGGTGAATATTATAGGTATCGGGCAAAACTCAATGAACTACGGATTTCTGTCAATTATCTACAAAAGGAACTGGCAACACAAAAATCTTTAGCCGACCAACGAGTAAAATCAAATTTTGAGTATTTGCAATCCAGGAATGATTACGATAAAGCCAATGAACAATTAATTGCATTAGGGCAGGATTATCAATCAAACTGGTTAGCTGAACAAACCACATTGAATCAGCAGAATATTGAATTGGCATCGAATATCAAGCAACTTGAAAAAGACAAAAATCAATATGTAATTCTTGCTCCTATATCAGGAATTTTGGTTCAGGTAGCAGGTTTTCAGAAAGGCAATTATTTTTCCCCAAGTCAAAACTTAGCTTATATTTCATCCAATAACGCTTTGTTAGCCGAATGTTACATATCACCTTCTGATATTGGCTACATACGACAAAATCAACAAGTGAATTTTCAATTCGATGCTTTTAATTATCGTGATTGGGGAAATGGTTCACGGGAATGTAAAAGCAATATTGAGTGATGTATATATTTGCCCGAAAGGCACACAAAGCAGCTAAATCACGGAATCCCTTAAAGTGTAAATAAAATCCAGGAAATATCAGCCTTTATTTGCGGTATTTGCATTCTACCTTTTTGGTTCTGGCTTGTCCAGGTTAGGTAGTTATTAGAATCATGCACTTACGAACCAACTACTCCCTATGGCGATTGCGACATTTCGCCTTAGCTGGGCTATCAACCACCAACTTAAATAACCCCTTCATTCCTATCCAATATCGATATGGATAATAAAACCGATACAATGATGGATTTTTGATATGGTATTTTTGAATCATAAATTTTTTGGGTGGAAAAATCAAATCCCAAAAATAACGCGCCTTATGGCCAAAGCCTTTAATTTGGCGAATATTCTGCCAATGTGTTTCCACATGATATTTTTTATGAAAAACGCCCTGTAAATATTCATAAAACAAGATTTCATCGCCTTTCGTCAATAGCGAATCATATTTTTGGACAATATTCTCCGGAAGCCGGATATTGAAATACTTATGAATCAGCATCAAATAACCGAAAACAAGATTTTCGCATTTATTCTCCCTGCAACGCAAGGTAAAAGTTGGCCAGTCTATTTCATCGGCATGTATATCCAACACATTGGTAATATCATTAAAACAGGTAAATTGTATATGTCCACCCCGAAAATGTTTATCCAAATGCACACAGAGATGTATCAATAAATCATACAATTGCAATGCATATACCTGAATCTGGTTGATGGTAACCGGAACCGCATTTTTTATAAAATCACTCACCTGTATCTCGTATTTTTTACTTTTCCGGTGCAGACGGATGTGTATTTCCACAGAAACATCATTGAGTACCATAGGCGCAAAATGTATTATTTCCGTTTGGCTTCCGATAAATTCCGTGACACTCGCATCGCAGGGTTTATATCCCATTTTTTTTAGTGTAGCGATACATTTTTCCCCGTCTTCCGGTTTTACCAACAAATCCATATCGCTGAACTGGCGCAAGGCAATATCACGGTATAGCCATTCCGACAGATAAATACCTTTCAATACCACTACCTGAATGCCATCTGAAGTAAATGCTTTTGCCACTTTTTGAAATGCTTCGTACAAAACCATGCTTCGGCTCAGGGTTTTGTAATAAGCTTGTTGAAGTTTAATTTTCACTTCATTGGGTAGCAGCTCCTGATTTGATAACAGCGGAAGTTTTTTGTAGAACAAGGGGCCAATCCCCCGGTCAATAATATTCGTTGTCAGATTATCCCAATCTTTTATCTGTGGAATCAGGCTGTTTAGCCGCTCCAGATCGTCTGATGCAGGATTTATCTTTACCGACGAGAGTATCAGTTTATCTTCGGAAGTCAATTGCATGAATATTTGTTTAAGGTTTCCTCACAAGAGAATTTGCTGAAAAACTATTTTATGATACGAAATGGTTAAAACTGTCTGCCGCAGGCAAGTGTGAATTAAAAAGGTCTTCCTTGTTTATATAAAGAATATTGGCTGAATGATCCTCTTGTTCAATCTGTTGAATTGTTTGCTTGAGGATATAATTTTTACCCACACGACGTTGCCCTGTCAATACCTTTATAAGAGGTTTCCCTTGAAAAGGAAGTAACTGATCATGATATTTTTTGCGAATAATAATATCTTCCTGCATTATTTCTTACTTTGTTTATATACTATATACATATACAAATATACAAATACATTTGATATAAACTAAACTTTTATAAATATTTTCATCTTTCCTCTATAAATCCCGGATAGACTCAACATTTAATTGTCAAATTCAAAGAACAAACAAAGAAACAGGGAATAAGCCTGCCTGCAGGTTTAGCCACTCTGTGGCATAAAATAGTTTTTCAACAGACTCTAATCAGAGTTCCGTCAGCCCAATTCACCGCGCATTCTGAAAAGTTTGTCTTCCGAAAGTTGTCAAAAAAATGATTTTCAAATCCCACCAGAAGTACCAGTTTTCGATATAATCCATATCATATTCAACTCTCTTCTCCATTTTCCATAGCTCATCGGTTTCCCCTCTGTAACCATTCACTTGCGCCCAGCCGGTTACTCCGGGTTTTACATAGTGACGTATCATATAATGATCAATTAATAAAGAGTATTCCTCGGTATGTTTCAACATATGTGGACGAGGCCCTACTACTGACATTTGACCAAATAAAACGTTGAAAAACTGGGGTAATTCATCTATATTCGTTCTACGCATAAACTTGCCTAAGGGAGTTATTCTGTCATCTTCCGCTGTAGCTTGCCGGCTATCCGAATCATTGTTCACACGCATACTCCTGAATTTATAACATTTAAAGGTCTTGTTGTTGATTCCAGTACGTTCCTGTACAAAAAATACAGGTCCTTTTGAACTCAATTTTATCAACAAGGCAATCAGTGGGAAAAACCAAGTGAAAATAAACACAATAAACGCTAACGAAAACAGAATATCGAACAATCGCTTCAACACACGTACCTCTATATCATCCAGCGGTATCTGCTGCGGGTTGATGACCACCAGATTGCCTACCGACTCCATGTTTAGCTTCGACCTGAACCAACTCTGGTTTTCAGGAATAAACCGAAGTTTAACGCCCAGTTTATTGCAGACTTTAAGAAACTCGTTGCCCCTGTTTGTCTGACTAAATAAGGACAAACAGACAAACACCATATCAATGCCTTTTTCCCGAACAATTGCCGCCAGTTCGTCGGGATGACCTATTACATCGGCGTCCTTCTCCGGGTGTCTCGACAAATATCCCTCGAAACGGTACCCTATCATAGGGTTACTATCTACAATGGTGCGTAGTATTTTACTGGTATCGCTCACTCCTACTATGATCATTTTATTCACATGACGCCCCCTAATACGAATATACCTCAGATATTGATAAAGGAAATAATAAAAAATCAGCTCGATAACAAAAAAAAGCGTTGTATATTCAAGCAAAAACAAGCGCGAAAGCGAACGCGACAGCAGTAAAAAACCAACAACCCCGGCTACCAACATAAATATTAAAACCCTCTTGCTGATGCGCAACAAGCGGTTATAAAAACCATCCCGTAGATACAGGTTCTTTTTCGAAAATACAAAATAGGTGACCAACCACGATAAATTGGCGTGCAACACATAAATACTTAGCGATGCCGGATACTCCCACCCCATCCACCTGCTTATACACGAAACGGCAAAGATAGCCGCATTCAGCAAAGTCAGATCAAAAATCAGGTAAAGAAGTAATAGCTCTGTTTCTTTGAATTTCATAGGTAAGTATAAAAAATTGTAACTACTTTGTTGCCTAAGTCTGAACTCCGGCATCCCGCCTTTGCTGCCGGTAAAACAAGACCATTTTTAGCTATCATTCCCATTCCTTCGGCAACAGGAAAATTGGTTTTCTGTTGCCGAAGTCGGAACTCCGGCATCCCGCCTTTGCTGCCGGTAAAACAAGACCATTTTTAGCTATCTTTCCCACGCAATGAAAACGCACGGCAACAGTGGGAACTTCGGGATGACGTAATTCCGATTCCGTCGGGGTTTAATCCGACACACTTTCCGTTTTTTATCAGACAATGTTTTTTATTTTGAACTTAG
>DIFH01000019.1:16181-19203 GCA_002427615.1 Paludibacter sp. UBA5753 | reverse complement strand
TTTTTTATTTTGAACTTAGCGGATTACAAATCCTTATAATACAAAAAGCTGGGATTGCAATTATTCCCTTCGGTCGTGGCCGTTGGTTCCCAACTATGGAGCGCAATTTCCTCTATCAGGTGAGACGGATGGATTGTGCGGAAGCAGGCAAAAAGGCTGTGCAAACCCTGAGGTGCGAGGTGCAGGGATTTTTGCCTGCCGGTGATTCAGCCTGCGGAGCTGCCCGTAATTATCTTACTGGCGAAGATTGACCGGTAAAATTGTTCAATTAAAAATACTCGTTCATTGGCAATGAACATCTATAGATATTGAACGATATTATTTTAAGTATGTAGTCTCTTTTTTTTGTAATATATCAATTAAATTTAGCATAATAAACTAATGATATTTATACGTATATTCTCATTATTAGGCTATTTTTTTTGTTGAAATAGATTATTTAGTTATTTGTAATTATATAATTAGTTGTACGTTTGAATTAAAAGTATTACTTTTGCATGAAAAACTAATAAGAGTACGGCATGAAATACTAACAAGTGATCAGCATGAAATACTAATAAGTGCCCGGAGCTTTAAACTGATGAGTAAACAGGTTTGAAGCAGGGATTATGGTAGTCGTTTAAAATAGAAATTCATTATGGCAACAGTACAAGAAAAATTAGCAGATTCTCTACAGGAATTGCAGAAACTTCAGCAAGGGAATAGTCATACCATTATCCGGTCTTCGGATCTGTCGAGGATTCATATCGTACGTCTGGTTGCTAATGGCTTTCTTCAGGAAGTGATGAAAGGCTGGTATATTTCGACACGACCTGATAGCACTCCGGGAGATAGTACAAGCTGGTATACTTCTTATTGGCAATTTATTGCTGAATATTCCAAATCAAGGTTTAATGATGACTGGTGCTTAAGCCCTGATCAATCATTGTCCTTTTACAGCGGTAACAGAACTGTACCGGCACAGATTATTATACGCTCACCGAAAGGTTCAAATAATATCACTCGATTGTTGCATAATACTTCTTTATTGGATATTAAAACCAGTATCGCAAATCCGATTTATAAAGAAACACAATTCGGGTTAAACTTATATGGTTTAGCGGATGCGTTGATTGAGAGTAGTCCCGATTCTTTCAGGCTTGATAGTATAACGGCTCGAACCTGTTTGACGTTGGTACCGGATGTTTCTGATATTTTACGCAGTCTAATTGAAAAAGGGCAGACGACAAAGGCTGGAAGACTTGCCGGTGCATTTCGCAATATTGGGAATACAGCCTTTGCGGATGAGATTGTCAACACCATGAAAAGTTTAGGGTATGATATCCGGGAAGAAGATCCTTTCACGGATGAAACCAACATTGCTTTTACACGTGCTGCTTCTCCTTATGTTGTGAGGTTGAAGCTTATGTGGAGTGCTATGCGTGAGGTCGTAATAGCCAATTTTTCGAAATCTAACATGGTTTTTACTGATATTGACGCTTGTATAAAGCATATTGACGAACAGTACAAGCTCGATGCTTACAACTCTTTATCAATAGAAGGTTACCAGGTCACCAACGATTTAATAGAGAAAGTAAGGAGCGGGAATTGGGAACCAGAAAGCGTAGCAACTGATATGGAGCAAAAGAATGCTATGGCTGCCAGAGGATATTGGCAGGCATTCCAAGTTGTAAAAGGAAGTATCGTGAAAATTATGCATGGTGAAAGAGCCGGTGAGGTGGTAGATAATGACCATAGAGCCTGGTATCGCGAATTGTTTGCACCAAGCGTTGTAGCCGGAATTTTAAAAGCGACAGATTTAGCCGGTTACCGGACTCAGCAGGTATATATACGCGGTTCCATGCATACGCCTTTGAATACTGAAGCTTTAAGGGATGCCATGCCTGTTTTGTTTGACTTATTAAAGAATGAACCGGAAGCAAGTGTTCGTGCGGTATTAGGACATTTCTTTTTTGTATATATTCACCCTTATATGGATGGTAACGGACGTATTGCCCGCTTTTTAATGAATACGCAACTTATATCGGGTGGCTATGACTGGACAATTGTACCGTTTGAGAGACGGGCTGAATATATGGCTGCTTTGGAAAAAGCAAGTGTACAGGGAGATATAAAGGATTTTACGTTGTTTATAGCTTCATTGATTCCCAAATAATCTGAAAAAGAGAATGTCAAGTAAATGGCGCAAAATCTTCTACTTCAGGCATCTGAGGATATTTCTCTGCCTATGGTTTCAATATATAGTATCTGAACGAAAATCACTCAACCCTATGATATAGAGCAAACTAAATCCGATTTTCATTGTTGAATAAATTCGTTTATTTTTGAAAAATGTTAGTCAAACTCTTGTATAATAGGGAAATATTGATTGTCCTTGAAGGGAAATATAGAAAAAACTTCAACGATTCAAAATATGCGAGAAAGATTCGATGCCCAATTACGTATTGGCAGTACCCGTATGTGTTTGGGGACTGACTATGACAGATTGCATTACCTTTCAAATTCAGACAGTTTACTTTGCAAAATGATTGCCTATCGTGATGCTTTTGTTGATGACGATTATATCTCGTTGTAGACAATCAAAGACAATGTTACGCTTTTGGATGATGAAACCCTCAAGGGAATTAACGGTGAAATTGTGAAAATGGGACATGGATTGTCTATTGGGGAATAGCCCATCGCACGGCATATGTTGAAATGCTCTCGCCATTGGTTGACAGGTTAATGTGTAAATATAAAATACATAGCCTAAGCACAGATAAAGGTTATTATAAAAAAGAGTATCTCGATTTGATTTCTATGAAATATTGAACCATTTTGCAACCTACATGATATTGAATTTTTGGGCATCATCGATTAATCGTCTATTGCCTTGAAAAAAGGAATTTTATCCAATGAAGAATGTAATGATTTTATTGTTGAGGCAAAAAGAGGAAACAATGCACGCTTTCCTGAGCATGTAACAGTGATAGGCGACTATGAATGTACTAATAGATTTAATGATTATCCGCAATGTGTCCTA
>DIFH01000019.1:9857-16171 GCA_002427615.1 Paludibacter sp. UBA5753 | reverse complement strand
GTTTTCTACCAATATATCGGGACTCAGTCCCTTTGTTGACAGGTGCAGCGCACCGTTATATTGGTAGAAATAATGTCCCGAATAAAAATAAAGGTGCAGCGCACCGAAATATATTATTTGTAACTATAAGAGCTTTTGCGGATAATCATTTAGATTTATTTGGTTTAAGATAATAAATCGCGGCATTTAGCTACCCTGTTTTAGAGGTTTTAGAGGTTTTTGCAGTCAGCAAAACCTCTTTTTTTATGCCCTACACTGTTAAACTTTTCATTTTAATTCATAAAAGATGATAATGATTATACAGCCTGTTTGTAAACTATGGTAAAGGCTGGTAAATACTCGACAAAAACTTCTAATAATCAATAAATTATCAATTTTAACGCTATTGTTTTATATAAAAACACACTTTATCTTTGCTTCGTGTTTAGAGAAAAACAAGGTCGTTTTTCCATTAAAAAAACAACGTGATATGCGATGAGCAAAGCACAGAATCCTCTGACAGGACAAATGTCCGGATCGATGGGTAACTTTGTTACCACCAGGTTAGGGGATAAAAACATCATCCGGGCGAAAGCGTTCGAACCACGGGACGCCAAAACCGAAGCGCAACTAAAACAGCGTGATGGTTTTAAACTTATCGTGGACTTGTTCCCTGCGTTGGGCAGTATTCCTACAGAAGGATTTGTTCAACGACCTGCAAACGCTTCGGTTTATACCGCCTTTATAGCGGCCAATATGCCGGAGGCTATTGATAAATCGGGTGAAACCGTAGTGATTGATTACAAAAAACTTGTCGTTTCGGATGGCAGTTTGTCGAAAGTAATCGTTACGGAAACCACGCTTGATGAAACGGGAATTACCGTGAGGTATTTGCCCTCGCTGAAAAACGAACTAAACAAACCGACTGACGAGATAGTGGCTCTTGCCCTGCTTGCTTCAAGAGAATTGTGGGTGGAACGTAAACCGCGAGGCAGTGAATTAACCGACTCCGTACTGATACCGGTAACGAATGTAACTGCAACTGACATCCTTGGTATTTACGTGTTTGCAAAACGGGCAGACGGGAGTAAGTCATCGAAGACAGTGTATGTGCACCCCTAATCCCCTAAAAGGGACTTTTAAGAAAGAGATTCCCTGCAGGTTGAAAGCTTGCAGGGAATCATAATGTCTCTGTTCTTCGTAGCCTACAACATTGGCATTCCGTTATCCGGCCAAACGCCCGTATCATCGAATTTCAACTGGCTTTCGTAATTGAATAGCGATAATTTTGGTATTTCTACTTCTCAACCTAACACTTCCAAAACAGTTTGTTTATCCCGTTTCAATTGTTCAATCAGTTCGTCAATACTATTAAATTTTAGTTCTTCACGAATTTTCTGAACAAAACTAATCCTAAGTTTCTCGTGATAAATATTCTCATCAAAATCGAAAATATTAACTTCAAGACTGGTTTTATTTCCGTTAGCCATAGTCGGGCGAATGCCAATATTCATCATCCCGATATAATTCTTATCATTCCAATTGACTTCAACGGCATAAACTCCGATTGCAGGAATCAGTTTCTCAACATCTTCAGGTTCAACATTTGCAGTAGGAAAACCTATTTTCCGTCCTACTTTAAATCCATCAATCACTTCTCCCACAAAAGAGTACTTATACGAAAGCAATTTATTGGCATTCACAATATCGCCACGCTGCAAAGCCAACCTCACTTCCGAAGAACTGATATGATTAAATTCGGTAGTGACATATCGCTTTGCCTGTATGATTTCAAGACCCATTTCCGCTCCGTATCTTAAATAATCGGCAAATCCTTCGGCACGATTATGCCCAAAACGATGATCGTGTCCTACCAATAAAGTGCGAACATTGTATTGGTCGAAAAGTATGGTTTTCAAAAATTCGTAAGCCGTCAATTTCGACATTCCGACAGAGAAATCAAGCACTACACAAGCATCTATTCCTGTGGTTTGGAGTTGAACCAGCTTTTCGTCGAGGGTAGTAAGTAAAGCCGGTTGAAAATCGGAATGCAACACCTTGCGCGGATGAACGGCAAAGGTAAAAACCACACTTGGACGTTTTTTCAATTTTGCCAAACTTATCATTTCATGGATCAGAAATCTGTGTCCTGCATGAACTCCATCGAAAAATCCGACTGTTGCAACACATTCAGCTATCGTAAAATTTTGATCGGAAGGATAATATATTTTCATCTTTAAACGCTAACAACAGTCAATCAATATTCAATAAAAAGTCGAGATTTTCCTTTTCTCCAACCAAATAAGTTTGTATACCAAGACTGGAAGCTGTATTGATATTTTTTACTCCATCGTCTAAAAAGAGACATTGCTCAGGCTTCACTCCGGCATCTTTCAACAAAGCCTCAAAAATTTCGACATCGGGCTTCACCATGCCCATTTCGTATGAAAAATAACACTTATCAAAAAAATCGTGAATAGTTTTGTCTTTACCCATTTTGGCAAACTCAGCAGCAGCGCTTGTTTCAATATGCAATGGATTGGTGTTGCTCAATACCAATAACCGGTATTTTTTTCTCAATTTCAACAACAATTCCAGTTTTTCAACAGGAATATCGCACAAAAAAGAGCACCATGCATCGTCAATTTCTTTATCGCTTAGCGTTCTTCGGCTTAATTTCCTGATTTCATCCCTGAATTCCGATGTCCCGATTTGTCCTTTTTCAAATTGAAGGAAAAACTCTTTTTGTCCAAAATTACTTAGATATTGTTCAACGTCGTCGACACCTATGTTTTTGAAGTTCTGAATACATAGAGACATATCGAGATTGATAATGACTCCGCCAAGATCGAAAATGAGGGTGGATATATGGCTAAATTGTTTCATTAATATTAAAAAAAATGAGTTGGAATTTTTGCAGAATGGCAAAATTTATTACTTTTGCATTCGCTTTGCAAAGATACAAATTATTTCGCATAAGCCGGGCCTATAGCTCAGTTGGTTAGTAGCACCTGACTCATAATCAGGGGGTCACTGGTTCAAGCCCAGTTGGGCCCACCATGAAAATTAAGCACTTACGAATTATATTTCGCAAGTGTTTTTTTTATATTAATTTTTGATGGTGATACAAAAAAAGAATGTTGGCATTATTAGTTGAATATCAATATATTAAAATAGACAATAGCGTTAAAATGGTATGTATAGCTACACTATAAACCCATTTATTCAACCGTTTCAAGAATAATAAAGACAAAATTATCTCGCCTAATACTGTGGTATGCCGGTAAATAAGACTTTATTGTATCATATTTTTCAAAACGCCCCCCAAAATGGTTATTGTAAATTAGCGCGTATTGTGGCTGCAATTTTATTCATTTCGTCGGCGCTTAATTTCAATTTCGGATTTTTGAAATTCATGTCCGCTTCCTGATTAATAGGAATAAGATGAATATGAGCATGAGGCACTTCGAGACCGATTACGGCTACGCCAACACGTACACACGAAACACTTTTCTCCAACGCTTTGGCCACTTTCCTGACAAAAAGGGTTATTCCGCTCAAAGTCTCATCATCCAGATTGAAAATATAGTCTTCTTCAATCTTGGGGATCACCAGCGTATGACCTTTGGTCAAGGGATGAATGTCGAGAAAAGCGAAATAATTTTCGTCTTCTGCAATTTTGTAGCACGGAATTTCACCGGCTATGATACGGCTGAATATTGTCATTGATATTATTGATTAATTTACCTCTGCCTTAAACGGAAGTTTTTGAAGTCACATAGCAATTCAGGGTTTACAAAGAAATCTCCACTATTTCAAATTCCATGATTCCCGAAGGAACTGTAACGGTAGTTTTTTCGCCTACTTTTTTGCCCAGCAAGCCTTTGGCAATAGGGGTGGTTACCGAAAGTTTGCCTTCTTTCAGGTTGGCTTCGCTTTCCGAAACAATCATATACGACATGATTTGATTCGATTTGGTGTTTTTAATTTTTACACGCGTCAGAATCTGAACCTCGTTGGTGTTAATCTTCGTTTCGTCGATCATACGAGCCGATGCAATGGTATCTTTCAACAGGGAAATTTTCATTTCGAGCATTCCCTGAGCTTCTTTGGCTGCATCGTATTCGGCATTTTCCGACAAATCACCTTTGTCGCGCGCTTCGGCTATTTGTTTTGAAATGGCAGGACGTTGCACACTCTCCAATTCGCTCAACTCCTCTACTAATTTTTTATAACCTTCGGCGGTCATGTAAGTTACTGCCATAATTTTTTTCTCCTTTTTTTTATTTGGTTTAAAAATGTGTAAACAAAAAAGAATTCCGACAGGTTGCCGGAACTCTTGGTTATGTGTGATATGATTTTGCAAATATACAAGCTATTTTATTAGAAACAAACACCTGATTTGTGTTTAATAGCAGTTTTTATTGTATTTGTTTTAAAATCAGTATTTTTTATTGAATATTTCAGCATAAATAAAAGCTCTTTTAGCTTCTTCTGCCGAATTCAAATGTATTTCATTATTTATATTGTTTTCGTCTTCATCGATTTGTATTCTCTCGGTTATTTGCATGTCATGATTAAGAGTTGATACTTGTTTTTTCGCTTTCAAAGCAGAAATATCATCCGTGTTTTCGTAACTGATAATCGATGCTGTTTCTTTTTGGGTTTGCGCTTTGAAGGGTTGTTGCTTAACAATTGCAGGTTCTTGGGGTATGAGCTCACGCAAAACTTCTTCAAAATCCTGCGGTTCAGAATCAGGAATATGCGACTGAACAGGTTTTTTCTTTTTCAAAACACCGCTCAATGCAGCAATTATAATTATGATAATATAAATATAGTCGCCAATACTATCCATGATATAAATGTTTTTATGTGTTTGGCAAAAATAATCAATCCTTTTGGAATAGCAAAGTATTTCAGGACTTTATACGAAAAACAATGGGTAACTTCACAGCCACCCATTGCACATTTTAACCTAAACCTTAACTATGAAAAATTTATCTGTTTGTTTACCGTACAAAAGTGCACACTTTTTTTTTCTTATGCAAGCGTTTTATCAAAAAAAACCACACAAAATTGCAGATTTAACACTGTACAGGCATTTTTTATAAAAAAAAACATCCTATTTTATATAAGCATCTTCTCTTTTGTGCTTGTTTGAATAAAATTTACTGCCGACATTATTGAACCGAAGGAAATACCGCGTGAATTTGAGCTGGAAAAATTTGAATGAATTGTAATTTGAGGATGAGGATGTGGATGTGTTTAAGTTATGTAAGGCTTTTTCGTAAATATAAATTAATTCATAGATAATTACGGACTATGTACAAAAAACAATGGGTAACTTCACAGCCACCCATTGCACATTTTAACCTAAACCTTAACTATGAAAAATTTATCTGTTTGTTTACTTTGCAAATATGCATGTTTTTTTTATTCTGTGCAAATCTTTTCGCGAAAAAAAACATAAAATATCAAATTGGTTCTCCAATTGTCCGAATCATGTCATTCAAATTATTCATTATTAAGACAATGTGAATTGTTTGACAAAGTATTAAATAGAGTTAATTTAATATGTTCCCGTATTTTGGTAAGTTGATGTAACTTTGCGTAAATACCCTGCGCCCTCTATTTTTATAACCTTTTGATTTTTGTTCGACTTTGTCGAACTGAAAATCAAAAGGAGTGGGATTGTTTCATTAGCCCCCAGTTGCGCTTCGCTTACTGGGGGTTATGCACACTCGCCTGCTGCAAACAGGTTTAGCGCCGTCGGGACAAAAATGAGTTTAAATACTAACAATCTACTAAATGGCTCATTCTTATTGAATTTATCAGGGTGCTGAGTAGTCAGATTTTATTGTAATTGTAATGAGGCGTTAGCTATTTTACATCATTAAGGATAGATGAGTGTATGCTAAAAAACCAAAAAACAAAAAATTAAATACATTTATATAATAAATATCAAAAATAATGACTATCTTGCGCCAATAATTTAAAAAAACATTTTAATGAGCAACGGAACAGTAAAATTTTTTAATGAATCCAAAGGATTCGGATTCATTAAAGACGCAAATTCGACGAAAGAATATTTTGTACATTCGACGGGTTTAATTGACAATATCAAAGAAAACGACGAAGTAACTTTCGACATTGAAGAAGGAAAAAAAGGATTAAATGCAGTAAATGTGAAACTAGCTTAGTTAATCAAATATAATGCAATCGTATTTTAAAGTCTTACCCTACAAGGGTAAGACTTTTTTTATGTTCTATCTTTCTGAAGTATGATATTGTTCAGTCCACTTCGTGGCTGGGGTTCTTGGTTATTCAACATCCCC
>DIFH01000019.1:0-9817 GCA_002427615.1 Paludibacter sp. UBA5753 | reverse complement strand
TAAATACATAACAATCAACTAAATGGCTGATTATTATCAAATTTATTAGGTTGCTGAGTAGTTACCATTAAAAAGACTTAACGTTACGGCTGGTTCAGCATTTTGCCGTTCATTTATCTTCTTGACGATTCCACCATTAGTAACCCTATTCTTTCATTAAAGCCCATGACAGGCGTATATACAATTACTTTTGATGAGCCGGTAACGGTTGTTGGTCCGTTCAAATTAATATCTGACGGAATATTAAATTTTCCACCCTCAAATTTTTTATCGGATGAAATCAGTATTGTATTATCCTCTGCGTTTATGAGTTGAATCAGAGAAGCTCCCGAATCTTTAATAAAAACGTTGAAGAGTTGGTTTAAGTTGTCGATATTGCCCCTTAACATTTCGCTGCGAACTGACCAGGAAAAAACCGTGGTTACAAACTCAATGTTTTTAATATGAATGCTGTCTAATTGATATTCGTATCGGGTTACAAGTTCATTTTTGGTTTTTTGGAAAGCATTGCGCTCGGAACTTATTTTTACTGAAAACCAAATAAATAGAATAATAAGCGCTAAAGATAATATGACAACAAAGGGATTCTTTATCGTTAGACGGAGGAATCGTTGCTTAAAAGTAACTTTATTTTCTTGTTTTTGTAAGCTGTTTTGTTCCTGTTGTTTTTTGTTTTGATTTTTCATATATATTCATTTTATAAAATTATGTTCTTACCATTTATAACTAAACTAAAAGACGATAGTTTTCACACCTAAAGAATTTTATTCCGATTAGAGGATATTGCTTTGATTTTCAAATATATAAATTACAATCATTCAATTGATTGTGCCTGTTTGTATTATCAACTTGCAACTGATTGAACCAAGCGCCGGAAACTACCAGTTTTTACTTGGTACACACAAAGTTAATAACACGCAAAGAATCAACGTTGAGAATGAAAGAACGTAATTTACTTTTTTTTATTTTATCTGTTTTTTAAATATCTAAAATAACAACAAAGTTGCGTAATATTAGGATTCTAACTGTTACATAACTTTGTATATAATTTATATAATTCACACATCTCCGGAACATAGCCTGATTTTCAATCATCAGCTATTCGCCTTTAACTATGACATGTTTTTGATACTGTCAGGTTTTGAACCATGTATATAAAAACATCTTTCAAATGAACGCTTTCCTGATCATTGTTTCCTGTTTAAAACGGATAACCGATAGCAATATTCAACGCCAAATTATCGTTTCTCCAGCTGGAATTCCCAAAATTTATCTGATTCAACACCCAACGGTGATTATCTTCCAGCCAGGGTTTCCGTAAAGGCATGGCTATGTCAAATCGCAACACAAAAAACGAAACATCAACCCGTAATCCTATTCCAGCGCCTACTGCCAGTTCATTCATAAAAGTTGAAAAGGCAAATGGAGTCCCGATAGTAGAAGGATTTGATTTTTGTAACCACACATTTCCTGCATCTACAAATAAAGCTCCTTTCAGAAACCGGTATATTCCAAAGCGATATTCCGCATTTGTTTCCAGTTTTATATCACCGCCCAATTGCAGAAAACCAGTATTAGCGGCATTCTGGAGATAGGTTCCAGGCCCGAGGGAATTAATCGGGAAAGCGCGGATACTATTCGGCCCGCCACTGAAAAATTGTTTACTGTAAGGCAATGTGGAAGAGTTTCCATACGGATTTGCCATTCCTGCAAAAACCCGCAAAGCAATTTTATTATCATCTTTGAAATTGTAATAAGCACGGCCATCTACACTTAATTTGGCATATTGCGAATAGATGGAACCTGCAATCGTTGAAGGATTATCCCGATTAGGTTTATTCCCTGCAATCAGTTCGGCTAACGAAAAGAAATTTCCGGCTGCTTCAGCTGTGAAATGTAAAAAATACTGTATCTTCTTTCTCTCAATTACTTGTTCGTTATAGGTAAATGAATAATTTCCACCGGCAATAAATTGTTCTTCGTAACTTTTTTTCAGGAAAGGATTGTCAGCTAACAAGGTGGTGAATAAAGTTGATTCATTACTGATAGAGGTATTGCTGATGCTTATGGGTTTGAATTCATGCTCGGTACGGATATTTGTTTTCCACTTAAAACCATACATAAATTGAAAAGTGCTCATATCAAAATAATTGACTCTTTTCAGGTAGTTGTACGAAAGGGAGAAAGTGGTTTTTGGGACATAAAGACTGTTTGAGGGTTTAATGTTGAACGGAACCAGAAAGCGGGGAAAAGTAAAATCGATCTGTGGATTAAGGGAATAAGAAAAAAGATTTTTGTTTTTCCCGCTTAATTGTGCTTCAAACGAACCGGCCATGGTCAGATTTAAAAGTTCAGCTCCTTTAAAGGTATTTCTGTTCAACAGGCTTAAATTCATGCGCGGTCCGGTATAATTGTTTGATTTTGAAACCAGGTCAAGTTCCGTCCTGAAGGTGTGTTTTGTCATAGGTGTCAGCAGGATGGTTGCATCCAAATATCCGGAAGCTGTGGTATCACTATCGGAAAACTTCAGTTGAACGAATTTGAAATTACCCATGGACATCAAGCGGTTGAGGGTAATATTATGATTCTCTCTTGAGTATATTTCATCTTTGCGTAAATAAACCGAACGTAAAATAACTTTCGGATGGATATTCATTTTCGATTCTTTGCCCAGAAATATAGTATTCCTGACCATCAAAGTATCTTTCGTACCATCACGGGCTTTCTCTTTTAATGAATAATTCTGATCGACAAACACTTTATTAATGCGATAAACGACAAGCGCATTCGCGGGAATACTGTCTTTTAAGGTCAGCTCCAATGAAATAGTATGATGAATTTTTGAAGTATCGGCTTTAAAGAGTAAATAGTCGGGATTGAAATAGAAATAACCCTTTTTTTTCAATAAGGCATCGATCCGTATCCGTTCAGCTTTTAAAATATCCAGGTTATACTCTTCACCGGTTTTTATAAGTGAATTTTCTTTGTCCGAAAGAATCACATCACTTAAACTTTTTAAGTTTCCCTGCTGTGTCTCGTCTTTAGGCGAGAGGGAATTCAGGGGGTAAATATTATAAACAAAATCTTTGAAGGTGTACGGTTTATGAACATGGCTGCTGTAAATAACCGAGGCTGTGGATTTTTTTTCAACGATTTTGAAATCAGTATAACTGTCGAAAATTCCCATGTTAAACAACCTGGCATCAATCACGGAAGCTGTAGCCTGTGGATTTACATAACTCATTAATACGGGGGCTTCTCCCATTTTCCGTAGCCATTTTTTAAATTTACCGTCGGGATTTTCGCCGGTAGCCATATAGATCCATAGCTGTGGACGCATACCGAAATAACTCTTATTTGGTTCAGGTCTGAATGACTCATTCACAGCTGCTTTTATAAGTCGTTTGTTCACTTTCTCCGGTGATTCAAGTTTTATTTTAGCACCGGTATAAAGTTTTTCATCGGCAGGCAAATGTTTTGTTCCGCTACATGCCGTCAGGAGCAGAATGAAAAGAATAACCCCGCAACTTCCCAAAAGGGGGATGAAGTTTATTTTGGATACTATCTTTAATTTGAGTTTCATATTCTTTTTTTATGAAGTCGGCGCTAATTTTGTTTTTCTTTATTGGACAGAGGTTCTTTCTTTTCCCGCTATTTTTTTTCCTGTTTTTTTAAAAAAATTTTTCCATTTATTGAAATCACGGACATACATTACCCCGACACCGGTTTCGACTAACTGACCTTCAATGGCGCCTTCGTATAAATTATGCCTGAACCCTTTCAACCGGAACCGGCCATCTTTGGTCAGTTTATATTCTATTGTAATATCGCTGGTTATGTTGCTTGCCGAATTTTGTTTTGCGGCTGTACCTTCCACATCAACGGTTCCACCCAGTTGAACAGATAATCGTTCATTAAAAAGTTGTTTCTTCAACCCGATTTCAACTTGTGTTCTTCCTTGTGCCTGTCCGGTTTGATAATCGTCGTATGATTGAACATTAAAGTTTAAATCAACTCCCTTCACCACCTTTGAACTCAACAGGTTTAACTGTGCCGATAAAAAATTGCTCACAGTGGAACGAATCAGGGTGGAAGTTCCGCCCGATTCGGTTTGTAAGGGGTTTTCCTGTACAAACCGGCTTAATACCAATAAAGCAAAAACCTGCTTGTTTAATAAAGATGGATCTTCATTGAGCATAACCAGTTTTTGATTCACCGCACCACCCATAATTCCTTTATCTTCGGGCAGCAATTGTATTTCAAAACTAATTTCAGGTTTCAACAATGCACCACGAAGTTTCAGCAGTACCAAAAAAGGATACTTTTGTTTATAACCGCCTTTTTCTATATCACTTAACCCCTCCATTTGATCTGCCACAAGATCATAAGGCGCCGTGCGGACAAAATAAGTGGCATTGATAGATATTTCGGCATCCAACGGATCGCCATGCCAAATGATGGTGCTTCCGGGAATAATATCAAATTTCCTTTTTATGACCGATTCCAATGAAATCAGGTAACTTCCATCATTCAAATTGTAAGCTCCGGTCAGGCTCATTTTTCCACTACGATCCATCGTGAAGCTTAATGCAGCATCGCCTCTGACCACCAACGAATCTGTGGAGGCTGGATCCATTAATAACCGGAGCGATGCCTCCTTATCAATTTCGATAATGGAAGAGAGATCAAATCCTGTAAGGCTTGACTTCGCTTTCACTTTTTCCCCATCCCGAAATAGAATGGAATTGAGCGCCGTTAAATCTTTAAATTCCACGACATCTTCTCCTTTGTCGCTGGTAAGCTTGTCCTCGGGAACGGCAAACGTAAAGTTAGAGCCTTTTTTCATTTTTACCCTGGCATTGATAACCGGAAGAGTCATGGGACCGTTGACATCAATTTTACTGTCAATAATCATTCGTCCGTAAAATACTTTATTATCCATCGATGCTTTAGTGTTGAACAATAAAAAGTCCGTCGTACTGACATGCAATCCCAACATAAAATCCGAGAAATTTTTCATTTTAACCGTGCCATCAATTACAGCAGCATGCTGGTTCGGGTCTAAAAGGGTAAAAGAACTAAAATAGATTCCATCCGGTTTCAATTGAACTGTTTCATGTTTTAATTCCAGGCGGTTATTCAGATAAGCCGGTTTCATAAAGGCATTATTGAACGTAAGTTCTCCCGTCACCTCAGGCGCATCGGTTCTTCCGGCTAACAGAAAGTTTCCGCTGACTGTTCCGGATGCCTCCGTGATTTGTCCCATCGAAAAAGCTTCCACGGTTTTCATCGAAAGCGATTGAATGCCGGCTTTTATATTCAATGAATTGTTGCCACCGTTCGGAATAAAATAACCGGTTGCTGTCAGATTGTTGTCGGTACCGGAAAGTTTCACATCAATATCAAATCGCTCACCGGTTGGATTTTCAGCTTTTACCGCTAAGTTTCCAATGGGAATATTGTATACAAACAAGTTGTTTATAGTTGCATCGGCAATAATTCCGTAGGAATTGTTTACCCGTTTCAGCAATACATTTCCATCCACATTGCCTTTCGCCAGGTTGCTGTCTTTTTCCACAATCCCGGAAATGTCTTCCAGTTTAAAATTTTTAATGTCAATGTTCAAGTCGTCGTTAAATTTATCATTTACCGAGGCAATATTTATGTGGCTCTGGACATTCTGCATGAAAAGATGATGAATCAGAAAACCCTGTTTTCCGAACTCAATATAATTATCGGCAGCAATATCCCACCGGTTATTCATTAAATAAAAATTGGTCGGATCGAATGCCAGTTTGTAGTTGTTTCTATCCCTGGTAATCTGTGATTTGACTAACAATTTCTTATTCCCGATATTATCAATAGAGGAAATGTTGGCCGTTATTTTTTTATCTGCCAGCTTTCCATCAAACAGGAAGTTGACAAAGTTGATTTGCGTATTGGAGATACCGGAACTTGAGAGTTTGTAGTTCAACGCCGTGGAATCGGAATTCACATCCAGCGCCAGGTTGTTTATCGCGGTTGTTCCATAAAGGATATGCTTCATCGTGGCATTTAGTTTCAGTTCGTTTTTCCGGCTATCGAAACTTCCGGCAATAATTCCCGGTTCAAATTCCTTTAACTGAGGCAAAAATACTTCCGACAACAGAGGATGATTGTGCAGTTGTATTTCGAAATTAAACGTCGATGGTTCACTTTTCTTTTTCAAAGGATTGATATCAGTAAACGGGAAATAACTGTTCATAAATTGTACCAGCAACGCGGGAAGTGCAACGGGCGAACCTGTTCCGTTGTACTTCAACCCGATAAGCGCACTGCTGAAATTAAACTCACTCTTACCCGGTTCGTTTACCGAAACAACCAATACCGAATCGAGCGCATACTTTTTGCCGTTATGAGTCAGTATCAGATTGGTAATTCCTGCCGTTCCATTGAGGTTATTAACCGTTCCACCTCTTAAATCAGCGGTAGCATCCAAGCCAATACGCAGATCATCGTTACTGAAATTGAGTTTTTGAAGATCGGCTCCCTGCACATTCAAATGGAACTTGAATTTTTCCTGGCCGGGAGTCATGTTCGCCAATCCATCAAAGCCCAACACAGCGTTTTTATCGTTCAGATTTACTTGTCCGGTAAATACTTTTCCGCTGACAGATCCATCCAGCACCAGGTTATGATATAAATATTGATTCAGGTAAACCTGTGAAACATTTGCTTTGATTTGCGCCTTTATGGTTTTGGCATTCAGCCCGTGGCCGTTTACGTCGGCAATTAAGGATACCGGACCATACATTGTTTTGTTTCTCATCAAACTACCCAGATCGAAATCCGTAATTCCCAGGTTGGCATTGAAATTTTCGTCCGGATCAACCGTTGCCGACAAGGTAGCTCCGCCAAAACTGCTGTTTAGGGACAGGATTGCTTCAAAAGAGTTCATTTTTCCTTTGAAATTGACCAGCATTGTGATATCTTCAGGCAGGTTTATACTTTGCGGAATAGAAGATCCGACCATCATTTCAATATCCTGTCTGTTCGAAACTAATTTCATATCAGGGAAAACGAAATAAGCATTCCGGACATCGGGCAACCCGACAATCGTGAAGCCGGTTTCCAACACCGTTTTTTCGGCAGTTCGTATCAACAGGTTTTTCCCTTTCAGGTTATTCACCTGCCCGGATAGTATTCCGGAAATGACGGTTCTGTTCTTTTTGTTTTTGAAAAATTCCTGCGTACCAAGCTGTGGACTGAAATAGAGAATATCAGAGTTTGTGAAGATAGCTTTTTTCAGATTCACATTCAAACCCAGGAAAGGCAACGAATCTTTCAAGGATTGTAAGGATTCGAACCGAAGGGTCACATCCCCAACCAGAGTAGAGTTTGCCGTGTTAGCTATTATCTTTTTTGCAGTAACAGAATGGGCATCCATACTGAAATCGGTTTCGAAACGGCTGATGGCAAAGTTGTTTTGGTCAATAGCGCTGAATTTATTCACCGACACTTTTGTCGAATCCGAAGAATAAAACAAATCGGAAGCAACAAGATTCAACTGATGGAACTTCAGGAAATTTGTATCAAATACATTTTCAATTACCGGTTTATTCCCGACTTTATACGTGAGTGAATTATTCTCCAACTCGATCTGCTTAATGCTCACTTTCCATTCGTTTGTGTAAGGAACCGTGATTTTAACGGTCGGGGCAGGTGCGGGTGAATCAATTGTTTTGTACTGAATATCACTTTCGGCCAGGTAAACTTTATCCAGCGTTACCAGTTCATTTTCCAAATCGACCGTTCCTTTTTTTAATTCAAAACGTTTAATAACCGCCAAAATGGATTGCTTGCTTATCGTATCGCCGTACGTCAGGACTGAATTGTTGATTTGAATATTATTGGCTGTGATTTTGGGTAATCTGCCCGTTGATTTCTTCGGCGATTTATCGGCGGATTCGGTCATCAGCACAGTGGCTCTTAATCGCTCAACCAGCAAATCGTCCATGTCATAAACGAAATTCGGGAAATCTATTTTATTCACCTTCAATTCTGATTTTTTGAGCGATGCCGATACATTCATTCCTCCGAATACATCATCGTAACGAAGCCGGATATTTTTCAATGTAATATTGTCAAGGGTAAATGTCCATGCTGATGTGGTATTTGATTTACCTGCATCAACTTTTGTAGTATCGGCAAAAGCCGTTAAAAGAAAATTGTAATTGAAAAGTGAATCTGTTTTAGTACTGTATAAGTTCAGATCCAAATTTTCAAGAGCGAATGAATTTATAGTTATCTTATTCAATATTAAATCGTAAAGCACAATATTTACTTTCACTTTGCCGGCATAAACCAAAGTGTCTTTTTTCAGGTCATCCAGATAAAGGCCTTCGATAACAACCGATTTGGGAAAGGAAATGCTTACGTTTTTAATCTCAACACGTGTATGCGTTTTGTTACTGACAAAGGTGGTAGCATAATGTATAATCTTGTTTTGAACAGCCGGAATTTGGATAATTCCAGCAACGACGAGGAATAAAAGCACAAAAATAGCAACCACCCATAAGATGGATTTCAGAGTCTTCTTTAAAATGGAGCGTGCTTTATTCATTAAAATATATGATTAACAGTACCTTGGCATAAAATTTATTAAATTTCAACAAAAAAATTTGCTTTAAATAGTGTTTGCAAGAAAACACCGAGTTTTCTTTCTGATACTAATTATTAACATCTTCAGGTGTCCTGCTCCTCGAGGTTTGTCCTTTTTTGTTGTTTTTCCCTTCTACAATTACACTTTTCGCCATTACTGTAACTTTACTCTTTTTTTGACTCCCTTTACCACGCTTTAATGGTTTATTTTTCTCATTATCACGTCTGACTGTCGAAAAGAACTATAAAATTCAGCAAATTTATTGTCGTTCATTTTTAAATGACAAATGTAGTCTTTTTTATTTTAGGTTTAGAACGCAATACTCATAAAAAAATTATTTCCTGGGATTGAAAGTAACTCAACCTGTGTGGAGATGCTCAAGGCATTGTAATCAACATCAACCATACTCTTACGTTCAGGTTGAGCTCTTAGTGCTACTTTTTTTTTAGAAATTCGTTCTCAACTTTCAGTTGACCTATTTGTGCATATAGAATTTGAGTATCTACATCGCTTACTTTAGCCTCCGAATTCTCAAAACTGAAAACATTCACAAAATTTTTCATGGCAAGACCTCGCTTACATTTTTCCCGTTGCAAAGTGAACCGTAAACTGCACCCCGACAGTTATCTACCTTTCCTGATACTCCTGCCTATTGGCCAGATACATTAACGGACTTTTTTCCTTTTTTAAGATGAGAACTTTCATCAATAATATATCCTCTGGGCTTTTCACTCTTTATTCTACAACTTTCTAATAAAGCCGATGTTTCCAATGCAGTTTTATTTTTTACCTGCTTGTAATCCCATTTAGATTCGCTCAAAAAATTGTGTTACTGGTAATAAGCCCGTGCAGGAACTTGTTCTACCATTCGCTCCAAATTTGAGTGATTTTTCCGCACTTGAGTAAACCTAACCTGGACAAGCCAGAACCAAAAAGGAAAAAATTAGTATTTTTGTAGTATGAAACTACTTACAGAAACTTACGCAAAAGCAATAGCCTTCTCACTTTCATGTTTTGACAGGCTAATCATAACAGGTACATTACCGGAAATCTCTTATGGAAGAGGAATGACGAGTTATTTATTTCAAAAAGGGATAAAGATATTTGATTATCCGAAGTTTGCAGAACCATTTAAAGAGTTGATTCGTAGCAATGCTGAATCTATTGCAAAAGAGA
>DIFH01000079.1:881-5539 GCA_002427615.1 Paludibacter sp. UBA5753 | reverse complement strand
CTCGGTTATTACGGGCTAATACATCCAATTTCTTCCCCATAGTTTAAAAATAATTCCCCATAATGGATACATTTTACATTCCCATCTTCAACTAAGTCATTTTTTGGTAATCCTTTTCCTTTGTGAAAAGTGGCAATCTCTCCCAACGTTTTCTCCACCCACCCTTCTTTTGGTTTTAGCAGTTTCTGCATTGCTCCTTGTTTTAATGCTTTTTTCTTGGCAATCAGTTTTTCGGTAGCATCTATAAGGGCATCCATATCGCTTAAAGCGGTGGCTATGGCGGTTTGTTCGAGAATTAAAAGGGGAACTGGTATTGTAAAATTTTTAATATCCGTTGGGCTTATATGCGGGATTGCAGAAGTTGTCTTTACTTTATCACAATACTTTGTAAAGTATATACTGCAAATACATTCTTTTAAGTAGTGAATGTTAATTTTATTAGAACGTACCCGTGCTACTCTTTGAAGCAACAAAACGGGTAAATCAGAACTTTTAATTTGACCAAAGCTTTCTCCAACCAAAGAGCCATCCATGGCAATAACAATATCATTTTATTCAAGAATATATTTCTTTAATTCATTAGTCACAAAAGCCCAATATTGAGTTAAATCATTTGACCAATCAATTACTCCTCTTTTGATATTTGAACCACGAAGCAGTTTTATACCATCTGATGAATATTGATTGCTTGGGAATGGATAACCTGTAAGTAAATCAATTTCATTGCCAATAGTAATTACCTCCCAATCCTCCGGGATAATACCAATTTCCGTATTTTTATATCCTTCCTTTATCATTTCGGAGCTATGTCTGTTTTTATCGGGCAGTTTCATCTTTTTTTGCTTTCTAATAGTGTGTAATAGGTGCTTCTGCCTTTTCCGTGCCTTTTTATCAGGTTTTCATCAAGCATTTCGTTCAGGATATAGTAGGTTTTGGTCTCTTTTAGTCCGATAAGTTCGCTGGCGATTTTGCGCGTTATCGTTTGTTGGTCGAGCAGATAAAGAAGGATTTTTTGTTTTTCAAATGCCAATCGTTCATAATCGTTCATAATCGTTCGTAATCGTTCATAACCGTTCGTTAATTGTTCATCATCGCCCACATTCGTTCGCATTTTATCCGCATCGTATTCTGTTTTCGTTTTTGTAAAACAAGCACGGAAACTTATGCCGGGTTCGTTCCAAGTAAACTCAATTTCGGGATAGAGTTTTAGTTCGTCGGCTATCAGTTGCAGTCCGTTGCCCCATTGCTCGATAATACCTAATTTTTTGAACACGGGGGCTAAGGTAAAGTTTCGTATGTCGGATTGTCCTGCTTCCATATCATTAAAGTCTACTGTAGGTAAAAGTTTACCGGGGCTTGTGATTTCTATTTTGTCGTCGAAAATGGCAATTTTTATATCTTTCCCTTTTAGAGCGTAATCGCGGTGTATGATGGCGTTTCGAACAACCTCACGCAACGCCGTAACGGGGTATTCCCATCGGTCTTTCCGATAAACTCCCTGATAGCTTGAACCTTGTGAAATATGACGCAAAATAAAGTGATAGGCTTGCTCGGCTTGCAGAATAATGGATGCATCTATGGTTTTTTGGTCTATAAAATTGCCGGGCACAGTACCTTTAAATCGGGCACACTCTATTTTGGCATAGGGAAATACTCTTTGTTTCAGTTCGTCGTCAGACAATAAAATTAGAGCATTGGTGGGGAAAAAAGTATTTTGTTCGGAATACAATAGTCGTAATTTTTTCAGAACCGCTTCATTTATGGCTTCGTTTGCTTTTTCCCGAAATTGTTCTGTTAATGTATGCAGTTCTAATTTATCGGCTTCTTTTTCGTAAACTGGTAGTGCGTCAAAAGATATATTATTTCTTTTCCGTTTTAACTCTTCAATAATTTCATCGTCAGCCAACCGGTTGGTAGAGCCTACACGGATGTATGTTCCTTGCTCTATTCCTTTGTTTTTTAAATGATAAGGCGGGTTATTGCCTTTGGCTATTTTTACACGAATGATGTGTTTGTTATCGATAGAAAGAAATGAAATATCGGGTAAAATGACCGGCGAGCAAACATCGTGCACGGAATTACTGATTTTTTCTTCTATCACAAGCAAATCATTTTCATCAACGCCGATAACTTCCCGGGGGTTGTCTTGAATTCCTATAAAAAGTTCTCCTCCGGCATCGTTGGCAAATGCAATGATGGTTTTATTTAAGTCGGCAGAAGCGGGTAGCTCTTCTTTAAACTCCACTTTTCGCCCTTCGGGTTGATTTATAATGTCGTTCATTACCATTGAAAATTCATTTGCTTTAAATGGTTGTTTACTTTTTCTGTAAGCGTTTCCATATTGTTGGCCAACTCCTGTAATGTAGTTTCGTAGCGGTCGGCTAATTCATTAATCCGCTGTGTAAATTGTTGATTAATAGCATCTATTTCTGTTTTTATCCGCTGATTGATCGCTGTCATCCATTTTTGCTCAATGACCAATAATTTTATCTCATCCTCGCTCAACTGCGGATATTTCTTAATGACTTTGATTTCTAAGGCGTTCTTTTCGTCTTTCAGTTTTTTATTTTTATCATCTTCTTCCTCATAAAGCCACTGCAAGGTTTCAAGCAGGTTGAACTCTTCTTTCAAGTCTTCGTCAATGCTGATGCCTTTCTTTGGCCTAATTTCTTTCAGTCGTTTTTTTACGTTTGCCTTGCTTACTTTTCCTTTATCGTCCACCACTTCATTGAGCAATCCTTCTTCCGAAGTGTTTTCTTCAATCAGCTCGTCTTGTTTCGACTGTACAATTTCTATCTGTTCTGAAAGCTCATCAACCTTTTTTTGTTCATCTTGAAAATAGGCTTGCACCAAAATAGCAGGTGGTATTAATCGCCCCTCTAATCCTTCTATTCCGGCAACATCTTTCATTTGTCCTTTTTGGTTTTTCTTTTGCAGGCGTTTTACTTCTTTTCCGGCTATCCAACCATCGGATGCGATTTCATAAAAATCGTCCTGCATCGTTTCTGTCCAATAGTCCAGCAAGTGCTGATATACTGCATATCTATCTATCAAAGGCTTGTCAGAAAAATGAGCCAATAGATTTTCTGATATCTTACCAATTTCTTTTTTAGGTCGAATATTCTTGTCTAATTGAATACAATAAACGATGGTTTCTTTCTGCCAAGTAGAATAGACCTCGCTGATAGTTTTTTTAAAATCAACAAATTCAGGGTGAGAGTATATCGTTTTTTTTATTTCGTCTTTGCCGATTTTAAGGTTGAGATAGTTTGGACGTTCTTTAATCGGTTCAAACAGACTGTTTTTAAGTTCGGGACAAACATCCCAGTAATTGTGCAGTGCCTCAATATCCACTTTGGGTATTCCACCCAACAAATGCGCTTCAATATCCTGAATGTCTTCTTCTTCCTGATTGTTGATATATCGTGGAATATTCAGATTGTAATCATTCTTAGCATCGGCTATTTCGGTAATCGGCACGTTTCGGGAATAGCCGTCTTTGACAATTTTTTTATTGTAAGTATCAATAATCTTGTGAATATCTCTTTCCCGCAAGCGGTTTTTATTGCCGTCTTTGATAAATCCTTTGCTCGCATCAATCATAAAGATGTTTTTTCTTTCTGATGCGTTTTCTTTATCTATGATAATAAGGCAGGCGGCTATTCCGGTACCGAAAAACAAGTTGGCAGGCAGGCCGATAATTCCTTTAATATATCCTTTATCGATGATTTTCTTACGTATATCAGCTTCCGTATTTCCTCTGAAAAGCACGCCCAAAGGCATAACCACGCAGCCTTTCCCTTTGGATTTAAGCGACTTTATCATGTGCAGTAAAAATGCAAAGTCTCCATTTTTTGCCGGTGGTGAAGCATATCCTTCAAATCGCTTGAAAATATCGCTCGATGGATCCAATCCATTCATCCATTTTTTATAGCTGAATGGGGGATTTGCAACTGCGTACGAGAATTGTTTCAGTTCTCCTGTTTTTTCGTCTAAGTGCTGCGGATTAGAGAGTGTGTTTCCGAGTGCAATTTCAGCTTCGGCAAAATTGTGCAGCCACATATTCATCACCGCCAATGCCCTTGTGGCATTGTCGTTTTCTTGCCCGTAAATAGAAATTCCGTGTGGCGCAATATCGGCGGCTTTCAGCAACAGCGAACCAGATCCGCAAGTCATATCATAAATTGTATCTTCCTGACTATTAGAGTTGTAAATCTCTATCAGTTGTGCCATTACCCGTGAGACTTCTGCCGGAGTGTAAAATTGTCCTTTGCTTTTGCCACTTTCTGTGGCGAAATTTCGCATCAGATATTCATAAGCATCACCCAATAAATCATCGCCATCAGCCCTGTTGCCTGAAAAGTCGAGTTCTGGTTTGTTGAAAATATTGAGCAGGTTTGTCAGCGTATCAATCTTATCTTTTCCAGAACCTAATTTTGTTTCGTCGTTAAAATCGGCAGTAGTAATGATATTGGTCAACCCATTATTTTTGGCGAATTCTCCAATGATAATATTTATTTTGTTTCCGATATCGGCATTTCCACGCCATTTGAGCATATCGTAAAAACTTGTCCCATCTTTCAACTCAATTAGCGGGTCTTTTTTGTCGGAAACATACTTCATAAACAGCAATACCAATACATAATCTTTGTATTGGC
>DIFH01000079.1:0-876 GCA_002427615.1 Paludibacter sp. UBA5753 | reverse complement strand
CCCATAATGAACTATATAATTCTGATTTTTTAATTGCCATTTATTGTGTTGTCTGCTTTATTGTCAAAGGAAAGAGTAACAGATTTAACCTTTTGTTGTGAATTGATAAGTGTAAATTGAATTCTATTAGTAATAGTAATTATTTTTCAATTAATAAGTTCCTACAAAAATATAAAATTTTATCCGACTACCGCCCAAACGACTTGATAGAGTTTGAAATATATTCGTTAAAACAGTTATTATGTTCACTGAAAGTGGATGTTCATTATCAATGAACAGGCAGGAATAATGAACATTCACATCCTCCTCTCCCTACTCTTTTTCTGCTCCGCCCTCAATTTCCATTGGAAAGCCGTTTCTGCATAATCTTCACCGTGAACGTTCAGCAAGTTGCCGATATCGGAAGAAAGTTCGGTTGTGATGCTGGAGATGGTGTCAAAAGTGGATTGTGTGAGTGCTTGCTCTTGCGGTTTGTAAATGGGTACGGCGGTCTGTCCGATTTGAGGCTTGACCGTGTTCCAACCCGAATTGCCGGAACAGCGAGCAGTAGCCAAATTCTCGTCTGATTTCTGATGCTTTAAAGGTTTCGCCCTGATGTAGAAAGCGGAAACCGTAGGCTGTGCCTTGTTTGTTACATCGTTTAAATTGACATCAAATAAGAACAAATAAGATACAAAAAGGTGCTTTAAACCCCACATACTCGCCAATTAACGCCTGGTACAAATGTAAATAAAAATCGATAAAAAAGTACTAATAAAGAAATTAATTTAAAAATAAAAATAGCGGTAAATCATTGTTATACCGCTATTTATACTTATTGATTATCGTTTGTGATGCTATTTTATTTCACCTCTTCGAAATCCACATCGGTGACGT
>DIFH01000084.1:37685-39833 GCA_002427615.1 Paludibacter sp. UBA5753 | reverse complement strand
AGCTTCCCGTTAGGAAGTATGGTGCTCTATGTTGCCCGGACTTTCCTCCTTATCAAAATGATAAAGCGACAAACCGGCTTGCTATTTCCATGCAAAGATAGGGTTTTTATTTTAAAATATTTTCTATGATGAACAGATGAGTAATTCTAAATTATAAAAGATATGCTCTTCAGTTATCCGATATCCTTAACGAGAATCATTTAATTAAAGAAAAATTTCTTTTATTTTCAACTTTATCCTAAATAGCTTGTTTTATTGGGTATAAATCAATTTAAGGTATATATGAGTTTAGCAAACATTAAAAAAGGGGATAAAGTTGTAATTATCGGCGGAGGTTTTGCCGGTCTGCAACTTACTAAAAAACTGCGTAAAGCCGATTTGAAGGTTATGTTAGTTGACAAGCAAAATCATCATCAGTTTCAACCTTTGTTTTATCAGGTAGCGAGCGGTAGGCTCGAACCATCCAGTATTTCGTTTCCGTTTCGCAAAATTTTTCAGAAAAGTAAGAATGTAGATTTCAGAATGGCTGATATTGTGAAAATCCTGCCTGAAGAAAATAAACTTATGACAGCCTACGACAGATCAATTTCTTATGATCATCTGGTTATTGCAACAGGCTGTAAGACTAACTTCTTCGGAAATAAAGAAATCAGTGAGAATGCTTTTTCGATGAAAACCACCCAGGAATCCATCGATATAAGAAACAAAATCCTGTTCAGTTTCGAGAAAGAAATCTTTGCCCGTCCCGAAGACAAACAGGCTTGGATGAACATCATTATTGTAGGCGCCGGTCCTACCGGCGTCGAATTATCAGGTGCGTTCGCCGAGTTGAAAAACAATGTTTTACCCAAAGATTATCATAACATTGATTTTTCTAAATTCAACATTATACTGTTGGAAGGAAGCAAAAATACCCTCAACAACATGAGCGAAGAGTCGAGAATAGCTTCCCGGAAATATCTCGAAAAAATGGGTGTCATTGTCAAAACAGAAACGCTGTTGACTTCTTACGATGGGAATACGGCTATTTTGAATACAGGGGAACAAATTCCTACCAAGAATGTAATCTGGGCTGCCGGGGTTACCGGAAATATAATTGACGGACTGAAGCAGGAAGACATTTTCAAAAACAGATATGTGGTGGACAGGTTAAACAAACTTAAAAGTTTCGATAATATTTATGCTTTGGGCGACATTGCTTATATGGAAACTCCGAAATACCCGAATGGGCATCCTCAGGTAGCTAATGTGGCTATAAACCAGGCAAAAAACCTTGGAAAAAATATTCTGAAGGTATTGCAAAATAAAGAAAATCAGATAAAAGAATACGAATACAACGATTTGGGAATGATGGCGACCATCGGGAAACATAAAGCCGTAGTCGAACTCCCATTTTGGAAATTTAAAGGTCCTTTGGCTTGGTATGTTTGGATGTTTTTACACCTTATGCTTATTTTAAGCGTTCGCAACAAACTTGTAATATTTTTCAACTGGGCCTGGAGTTATACTACCCGCGATACTTCACTTCGGCTTATCACCAATATCAATTACAAGAAAGAAAAGGTAACTGATTATTAGTTGAATAAAAAATGGTTTATAAAGTCATAAACCATTTTTTTCGTATGTCGGGCATGATATTAAGCTGGCAGGATGAGAGTTCCTGTATGTGCCTGGTTGACAGGAAACTAAAAAGACAGATTTCACTTAGTGTTTGCAGGAAAACGTCCATCTCTGCGTTTCGTGCGCCTTGACCTATTCTTATCAAAGGCTGATGTTTTCTTTCAAGCGCTACTTATTCGATAATTTCTTCAAAATAATCTTACATTGCTTGCCATGATCTTTTGGCAGCCGTCCCTGAGTTCCGACTCCGGCAACAAAAAACCATTTCTCCTATTCTCATGTCCTCACGGATTTGCAATTAGGAAAACTAAAGTTGGTTCCCGTCAGACGTCCGCGAAGCTTTATCCATTTAATCCATTTAATAAGGATATCGGTTGGACGGAATAAAAAAAGTCTAAAAGACGAATATAGTTAGTGTATTTGTAAAAAAGTAAAAAGATTATCCTCAAAAGCTCATAAAGTTTCAAATACACTATTTCGGTGCGCTGCACCTTGATTTTTATTCAGGATATTATTTCTACCAATATA
>DIFH01000084.1:36976-37593 GCA_002427615.1 Paludibacter sp. UBA5753 | reverse complement strand
TTTTTAATTTTATTTCTCATGTCCTTACGGATATGCAATTAGGAAAACTAAAGTTGGTTCCCGTCAGACGTCCGCGAAGTTTTGTACATTGAATAAGGATATTCGGTAGGACGGGATAAAAAAATCTAAAAGGCGAATACAGTTAGTGTATTTGTAAAAAAGTAAAAAAATTATCCGCAAAAGCTCCTAAAGTTTCAAATAAACTATTTCGGTGCGCTGTACCTTTCAACAAAGGGACAGAGTCCCTGTATATTGGTAGAAACTACAAGCAGAAAAAGCCCAAAGGTGCAGCGCACCGAAATATAAATTAGGGCACATTACGGATAATCATTTTTAATTTTATTTCTCATGTCCTCACGGATTTGTAATTAGGAAAACTAAAGTTGGTTCCCGTAAAGCGTCCGCGAAGCTTTGTACATTGAATAAGGATATTCGGTAGGAAGGGATAAAAAAGTCTAAAAGACGAATACAGTTAGTGTATTTGTAAAAAAAAGTAAAAAGATTATCCGCAAAAACTCCTAAAGTCTCAAATAAACTATTTCGGTGCGCTGCACCTTTATTTTTATTCGGGATATTATTTCTACCAATATAGCGGTGCGCTGCACCTGTCAACAAAG
>DIFH01000084.1:0-36930 GCA_002427615.1 Paludibacter sp. UBA5753 | reverse complement strand
GGTTAATCATTTTTAATTTTATTTCGTATATTTCCGTTTCCTGATTATTTGGTAAACAAAACCAAACCCAATCAGCAATAGAACCGGAACGACCACATTCACAATTTGCCAGGTAAGGCGTTCGTCGTTTACTAATTTCTTGTTGAGCAGCCGGAGTTTGAGCGAGCGGGAACGCAAATCGAACCAACCTTCTTCGTCGGTGAGATAAAGCACGGCGTTTTGCACAAAATCGCGGTTGCCGAATTGTTGGTTCATATAACGGTCGAAGCCGAGAGGCAGTGTAGTACTGTCGCTCGCCACGCCGTTGGTCTCGTTGCGGATAATATCGCCATCGGCTACGAAAATCTGCTTTGTGTTCAGGCTTTTGGGCAAGAAGGGAAATGCGTTTGTTATTTCTTTGGGCATTATCCGGTTGGTGAAATTCGATTCGAATTTACCTTCGATAAGCACGGCGACGGGTAAATAACTCAAGTTAAAATAATTCTTATCTTTTGGGTCGGGGGTTTCACTCAAATCGATGGTTGAAGGCGTTGGTACAATATGTGTGTTGTCGGACGTTGCCAAAAGCAGGGAAGCAGTTGTGTTTGGGTTTTCGCCTACTGTTTCGATGGACGATGCAAATTCGCTGCGAACTTCAGTGATGTTTTTGGTGATGGGATGTTGATATGAGGTCAAAAGTAAAGGAGCAAAATACCAGGGAGTAGGTTCAAATTGCGGAGCGGCATTGGCCGGTGCAATATTGACCGGAATTGTTGCACATTGTACATCTTGTAAAAGAACGGGATTGATACGCACGCCATATTTAAAAAGCTGGTCGTTCAGATTCAAATCCAACTCCAAAGCCGGCGACAAACCGGTAGTTGATAAGTTTTCCCGGGCAATGCGCACGCCATCGATCAGCCACAGTACCCGACCGCCGTTCATAATGTATTGGTCTATAATGTATTTGTCCGACTCACTGAAGGGTTGAGTAGGTTTGGCAATAATGATGGCTT
The DNA here is from genome assembly GCA_002427615.1 of Paludibacter sp. UBA5753. Classification (GTDB taxonomy): domain Bacteria; phylum Bacteroidota; class Bacteroidia; order Bacteroidales; family Paludibacteraceae; genus Paludibacter. The sequence continues at coordinate 35,935 of DIFH01000084.1, read as the reverse complement.
TATATTCGTTCAGAATGGTCGCATCCGAAGCCAATACGCCGCGATCAATCTGAAAATACCGGCTCAATGTCTTGCTTATATCAAAGGTTTCGGCTTCGGTTAGTTCCCCATGTCCTTCGATAAAGGCAATTTTTGAAATCTGTGTATTGATTAATCTGCGAAAGCCATCGGTAATTTCAAATTCCAGGTTTTCGATGGAAATGTTCAGGTTTTCTTCTCCCGAATTTCCCCGAATATTTTTCAGTAGATTAACATAAACAACTTTATTGTTGCATGTTAACCTCACCCAGGGAAACACGATTTTTTGAATGTTTTTTCCTTCTTTGTCACGTTCGTAAATGGCTGTGGGAGTCATGCCCAGCGATTCAAGTTCGGCGTATTTTCGGGTACGTTCTTCAGTCGTTTCAGCTATCGATGGATTCACGAACTGAATATTCATGCCTTTTTGAGTGTAAACCGACATTTCTTCGAGTAAGTCTTCCGTCGATTTTTTCAGGCGCAGGAAACCCGGATTCAAGTCCCCATCAAGATAAATGGTTACTTTAACCGGAGCTTGTGCCTTTTTCATTAATTGTTTGGTTTGCGGTGAAATGCTGTAACGTTTGTCCGAAGTTAAATCAATTCTGAAAAAAAAGAAAAACGACAATGCGGCTGCTAATGCAATAACTGTGAGAAGAATAATATTTGATTTTCCGAGTAGGTTCATCTCTGAAACTGAATTTATGTTTAAAAACAACCAAATTATGCCGATACAAAATTGCACATAGATGAAATGCTCATTATATCTTCGCTTATGTCGGTATGGTATGGCTGCAAAGATAATCAATTTAAAGGGAAACAGATTTGCCCGTTTTTATTATTTGTATTTTATGTTTCAATCATTTTTAGTCATTCCCTTAAAAAACCTTATTTATGATTGGGCTCGGTTTTGCCGGCTTGAATGCGTCGATTTATTTTATTATCTTTGCCATTCAGGAAAATAGGAGATGTTTTTTTTTGTTAACTTAAATGACATTCAGAGAGTTGAAGACTCAGTGAAAGAAAACATTTATTAAACGCTCAGGTTTGACATTTATATACTGTAAGATAAGTTGTTAAACATTATTCTGAAAAAACAATGCTGAGTTTGAATCTTGTTTGTGTTGATTTGCTGTTTATTGATAAATATTTTAAAAGTACAATTTTTCGTCAGGTTTTAAATTTATTTTTATCCTCTAAAATATGGGAAAAATTATTTCGTTGGCTAATCAAAAAGGAGGCGTGGGAAAAACGACCACTGCCATTAATTTAGCTGCATCTTTAGCAACATTGGGGAAAAAGGTTTTATTGGTTGATGCAGATCCACAAGCGAATGCATCTTCAGGTCTGGGTATAGATATTCGTACGCTTCAGTTTACAATATACGAATGTTTGATTGATGGAGTCCCATCTATGCAGGCAATTCATCCCACTGAAGTCGAAAATTTATTTATACTTCCCTCTCATATCGATTTGGTCGGAGCTGAAATCGAAATATTGAACATGGATAATCGTGAACATGTGATGCGGCATTTACTTGCACCGCTGAAATCGTCGTACGATTATATTTTGATTGATTGTTCTCCTTCATTGGGTTTAATTACCGTGAATGCGCTAACGGCCTCCGATTCGGTTATCATTCCCGTGCAATGCGAGTATTTTGCCCTGGAAGGAATCAGCAAATTGTTGAATACGATAAAAATTATTAAAAGTAAACTCAATCCATCCCTCGAAATCGAAGGTTTTCTACTGACCATGTATGATAATCGCCTGCGTTTGGCTAATCAGGTTTATGCCGAGGTGAAGAAACATTTTCAGAATCTGGTTTTCGAATCGGTTATCATTCGGAATGTTCGTTTAAGTGAGGCTCCAAGTTACGGGAAACCTGTTTTGTTATACGATCCTGAATCAAAAGGCTCTGCAAATTATGTAGATTTGGCGAAAGAGTTGATAGCAAAAGAGGCTTAATTAAAACTTTTCGAACATGAAGCCTGACCGCCGTCAGGGGGGGCGCAGGACACGAAACATAGAACACACTCAATTTTAGAAATAAAAATTTATGGCAAAGAATATCACAGGATTAGGCAGAGGATTAGGCGCATTGATAGATACCGAAAATATCAGCACAGGAGGTTCTTCTTCGATTAATGAAGTAGACATGGACTTGATTTTTGCCAATCCCAACCAACCGCGTACGCATTTCGACGAGGAGTCGTTAACCGAACTGGCGAGTTCAATTCGTGAACTTGGCGTTATTTCACCCATTACGCTGCGTAAAAACGATAATGGAACTTATCTGATTATTGCAGGTGAACGTCGTTTCAGAGCTTCAAAACTGATTGGGTTAAAATCCATTCCCGCTTATGTGAAAACAGCTGCCGATGAACAGGTAGTGGAAATGGCGTTGATTGAAAATATCCAACGTGAAGACCTGAATGCCATTGAAATTGCTTTGACATTTTATCGCCTCATGGAAGAATATAAGCTCACTCAGGAGCGTTTGAGCGAACGCGTCGGGAAAAAACGCACTACCGTTGCCAATTACCTGCGGTTGCTGCGTTTGCCCGCCGAAATTCAAATGGGTATTAAAGATAAAAAAATCGATATGGGACATGCACGTGCTATTTTGGGCCTTAACGACCCAGCAGCTCAGTTGCATTTGTACGAAGCTATTCTCCATAATGATTATTCGGTTCGTAAGGTTGAAGAGCTTGTGCGACAATATATCGAAAACGGAGATTTTAATTTGAAGCCGAAAATTGAAGCCAATCCCGTAGTGAAACTCAAAGAGTTTGATGAGTTGAAAAGTCGCCTGAGTGAATTTTTTGGAACAAAAGTTCAATTCTCGTGCAATCCGGACGGGAAAGGAAAAATCTCGATCCCATTCAGCGGAGATGAGGAATTGGGAAGAATCATGGATTTGTTGGATAAAATCTAAAAATCAAAGAATCATTGAAACGAATTGTTGAAATATTGATATGTTTGTTTTTATTCGCCTCTGTTTCGCACGGACAAGTAAGCAAAGCCGATAGTTTATTCACAAAATCCGATTCTGTAACACAAGTTGTCAAAAAACAACCGATGGGGGAAAAAAATCAGAAGCAAAAGAATGATACGATAACCAAAACCGAATACAAACCCGACCCGATACAGGCAGTCTGGATGGGAGCCATAATTCCCGGATACGGACAAATTCTGAACCGGAGTTACTGGAAGTTACCGCTTGTTTATGCCGGATTTTTAGGTTGTTTTTATGCAATAACATGGAATTCATCGCGTTATGAAACTTATAGGTTGGCCTATAGAGATATAACAGATGATAATGCTAAAACAAACAGTTTTTTGGATATTTTGCCTCAAGGTTATACCCTTGAATCTTACCCCGGTGGAGAATCGGGTTTAAAAAATAATTTATCGACCGCTTACGAACAAAGCCGGCGATACAGGGATTTAAGCATAATTGCCACTGTAGCCTATTACGGCATAACATTACTCGAAGCCTATGTTGATGCTCAACTCTCTGATTTCGATATAAGCACGGATTTATCGTTACATATCCGGCCAACCTTGCTTGAAAACAAATACGGTGTTTCAAATTCACCGGGTTTTCAGTTAAGTTTAAAATTAAAATAATTGAGTAAATATATAACTAAAACAGAATGAATTTTAAGGTCTTTTTTTCAATCTTCTTTTTATTGATGATTTCTTTACTGATATCAGCGCAGAATTTCAATGCACTTTCAGAACAAACAGAGGATGCAGAAGATGTAAAACCGGATACCAATATATTGATTCCCACCGAATTTGATAATACGCTCGATGACTTGCTCCATACATGGATCGTTCAACGTTCCGACTCATCCGATTGTCGTTCAAGCGAAATTCCCGAAAACATATCCGATTCGATATATAAACTAAGGCTGTCGAAAATGCCATGCCTTATGGAGATGCCGTATAATAATACCGTTCGCTCGTTTATTGAACTTTACACAGTACGTAAACGCCGCCAAGTGGAATACATGATGGGAATGAGCGATTATTATTTTCCGATTTTTGAACAGGTTCTGGGCGCCAATAATTTGCCGCTCGAACTAAAATATTTACCCATCATCGAGTCAGCTTTAAATACAACCATTGTTTCGCGGATGGGAGCTGCCGGTTTGTGGCAATTTATGATTCCGACAGGCCGTATGTATGGGCTTGAAATCAATAGTCTGGTTGATGAACGCCTCGATCCCGTAAAAGCCACTTATGCTGCAGCCAGTTTTTTGAAAGATTTGTATTCGATTTACGGCGACTGGAATTTAGTGATTGCAGCTTACAATTGTGGACCCGGAAATGTAAATAAAGCCATTCGCAGAGCAGGCGGTAAAAGGGATTATTGGGCTATATATCCCTATTTGCCTGCCGAAACACGCGGTTATGTGCCTATTTTTATTGCCGCCAATTACGCCATACATTATGCTTCGCATCACAATATTTGTAAAGCGGAAGTAAAAATGCCGGTTCTTACAGATACCATTATAGTGAGAGAACGCATTCATTTAGAGCAAATTGCAGCTGTTCTGAACATGCCGATTGAACAAGTGCGTTTAATTAATCCACAGTATCGAAAGGATATAATTCCCGGAAATATAAAGCCTTATTCATTGTGTCTTCCGCTCAATTATGCGAATTCGTTTATAGATAAATACAACGAGATTGTTTCGTATAAAGCCGACTCTCTTATAAATAATCGACGGAGTGAAATTGAAATAGCGCAGGCATTAAAACCGATGGCGCCCGGAGGATCGGGCAGAGTTACTTATCATAAAGTGAAGAGTGGGCAAACATTGGGCCATATAGCTTCTAAATACGGTGTGTCGGTTAAAAACCTCAAGAAATGGAACAACCTGAGAAGTTCAAAAATCAGAATCGGACAACGATTGAAAATAATTAAATAAACCGAGTCAGCTACTGCGTCTTAAACTCCTTCATTGAGGGAGGGTTAGGTCTTAAAAAACAAAAAACAGATATGATTCAATATATTGCTGAAAATATAAAAATGCCGGTCATCGAAAAGCAAAAACTTAATCGCTGGATAAAAGAAATTGCTGCAGATTATGGAAAGAAAACAGGCGATATTGCTTATATTTTTTGTACAGACGAACGAATACTTGAGATGAACAAACAATATTTGGATCATGATTATTATACCGACATCATTACTTTCGACTATACGGAGGGAGATACTATTTCGGGTGATATTTTTATTAGTCTCGATACGGTAAAAAGTAATTCGGAAGAATTCGGGACCGGTTTTGAAGATGAATTGCACAGAATTCTGATACACGGTGTACTCCATTTATGTGGACAGGACGACAAAACTCCCCTGCTCAGAACTGAAATGACGGGAAAGGAAAACAGGGCGCTTGAAAAGCTGTGAAACAACGCTTTGAAATTTAGCAATTTTTAATATCGCTCATGGTTATGCTACAATCTCCCTAATTTTGCAATATTTTGTTAAATTGCGTCTTCACTACTACTTCTTTTTACCGAATTTAAAAGATAATCATTACTTTTGTTGTTGGTTTTTTGTTTTAACGATAAAATTTATAATAAAAAAACTCGTTGTTAATCTAATTACTTAAACTCATAAAACTCAAAAGATGAATTTTAAAATAATTAGATACGCAATATCAGGATGCTTGTTATCTTTGTTTTTTCAGGTAAATGCACAGGATACTTATTTCGCGGAAATTGGCGTTCATGGTGGAACTTCGTATTATTTAGGCGATGCAAATAATCAACTTTTTAAAAATCCAGAATTGGCTTACGGATTGATTTACAGGCAAAAAATAAATCAACGATTCGCAGCAAGCGCTAACTGGAATTATACAAAGGTTACAGGGAATTCCGAAGCTACGGGGATTTTTGAAAATCCGGTTCATGCTTTGGACTTTTGCGGTGAATTCAATTTTTTCAGTTACGAACGAAAAGAATATCTGCCTTTCAGTAAAATGTATTCTACTTTTATTTTTGCAGGAATAGGTGGGGTGTCAGGCGACTCGATTGGAACTATAAGTTTACCGTTTGGAGTGGGCTTCAAAATGATGATTGGTAATCGTTTAAATCTGAATGTTATGTGGACCAATCGACTGATGTTTTCAGATAATTTGGAAGGAGTTGATAAGTTAAATGATAACGATCAACTGAATGGTTCAAATATTTTTAATAATGATATGTTGTCGACACTGAGTATTGGAATAACCTTTAATATCTGGAAAAAGAAATGTGATTGTTCAAATGAGTCATTCTGATTTTTAAAATTCCGATGAAATAAGAATATAAATAGATATGTCAACCTTTAAAGAAAAAATAGATGTTACTCGCATACCGCAACATGTTGCTATCATCATGGATGGTAATGGTCGTTGGGCAAAAGAACGAGGCTATGATCGAATTTTCGGACATCAAAAAGGAGTCATCTCGGTACGGGAAGTTACCGAAGCTGCTGATGAAATTGGCATCAAATATTTAACGCTCTACGTGTTTTCGACCGAAAACTGGTATCGCCCGCAAGTTGAAGTCGATGCGTTGATGGAATTACTGATTGACACCATTGAAAAAGAAACTCCAACCCTCAATAAAAACAATGTGAGTTTAAAAGCCATTGGCGATTTAAGCCGGTTGCCCGGTTCGGCAGGTGAAAAATTTCAACGATGCATTGATCTGACGGCTTCGAATACAGGTTTAAACCTGATATTGGCGCTCAGCTATTCCTCCCGTTGGGAAATAACCGATGCCATAAAAAAAATCAGCGTCGAAATTTGTAAAGGAACAATAACTCCCGATAATATCAATGATGAATTAATAGCTTCGTACCTTACAACAAAATCAATTCCCGACCCCGACTTACTGATCAGAACCAGCGGAGAAATGCGCATCAGTAATTTTTTGCTCTGGCAAATTGCTTACACTGAATTATATTTCACTCAAACCCATTGGCCTGATTTCAGGAAAGAAAATTTTTTCGAAGCAATTTGTGACTTTCAGCACCGCGACCGTCGATTTGGAAAATAAAAAAATCATTCATTATTTGCGCTACGATTTACATAACACCTTTATGCAATACAAAACATTATTCATTTTCACCTTTTTCTTTATATTTGGACAACTAACTATTGCTCAAACAATTAACGAAAACGATACTTCAAAACTTCCGGAAATAGTTTATTCAAACTCTGCGCAAAAGTACGAGATTGCTGAAATTACCATAACCGGAGCTGACAATTACGAAGACTTTGTTCTCGTTGGTTTTTCAGGGTTGGCAGTTGGCGATGTTATCAGTGTTCCGGGCGATGCCATTACAAACGCTGTAAAAAGATTCTGGAAACAAGGACTTTTTTCGGACGTGAAAATATACGCCACAAAAATCAAGGACGGAAAAGTGTGGTTGAATATCACATTGAAAGAACGTCCGCGTGTTTCGGAAGTTAATTTCAAGGGTTTGAAAAAAGGCGAAATTGAAGATATTGAAACCAAACTGAATATTGTAAAAGGCAATCAAATCACACCCAATATTTCGGATCAGGCTAAAAAGGTGATTGAAAAATACATGGAAGGAAAAGGATTCTTAAATGTTGAAGCCAATGTTTACCAACGGAACGATCCGAACAAACCAGGACACGTGATTGTGGATATCGATGTGGATAAAAAACTGAAAACAAAAGTGCACCGCATAGTAATTACAGGGAATAATGTTTTGTCTTTCAACAAAATAAATAAAGTGATGAAAAAAACAAACGACAACAACTGGAGAAATTTCTTCCGTACCAAGAAGTTTGTTAAAGAAGAATATGAGAAAGATAAAATTGCAGTTATTGAAAAATATAACGAAATCGGGTATCGCGATGCTTATATAGTAGCCGATAGCGTGGTAAAATTTGACGACAAGAGCGTAATTGTTTACATGACCATTGACGAAGGAAAAAAATATTATTTCCGTAACATAAAATGGATAGGAAACACAATATATCCCTATGAATATCTCGATGCCGTTTTAGGAATCAAAAAAGGAGACGTTTATAATCACAAAAATTTGATGGAACGTCTGCAAACAGATGAAACAACAGCGGTCAGCAAACTTTATCAGGACAGAGGATACTTGTTTTCACAAATCGAACCGGTCGAAGTTTTAGTCGACAACGATTCTATTGATTTTGAAATGCGCGTTTACGAAGGTAAACCTGCCACTATCAACGAAATAGGCATCAAGGGAAATACCCGCGTTTACGAACATGTTGTTCGCCGTGAACTCCGTACCAAGCCCGGCCAGTTATACAGCCAGTCGGATATTATGCGTTCGTTACGTGAATTGGCTCAAATGGGACATTTCGATCAGGAAAAACTCAAACCGGACATCCAACCCAATCAGGAAGATGGAACGGTTGATATAACATACGAACTCGAAACTAAAGGAAGCGACCAGGTTGAATTTTCAGCTGGTTGGGGAGCGACCGGCATCGTGGGGAGCGTTGGGTTGAAATTCAGTAATTTTGCCATTCAAAATCTATTCCGTCCCGATACATATCGCATTGTTCCTCAAGGCGAAGGTCAGACATTCTCGTTGAATGCCCGTACCAATGGTCAATCTTATTCGTCGGTCAGCATGTCGTTTCTCGAACCCTGGTTGGGCGGCAAACGTCCTAACTCCTTGTCCGCATCCATCTATTATTCAAGTCAATCAACAATCAGCGACAGATACCTGAATAATTTGAATTCATATTCGGGATACGGATATGGTTACGGTGGCTACGGTTATGGCAGCAGTTACGGAAACAGTTATGGAAATGGTAGCTCTTCATATTACGACAGCGAAATGGACCCCGACAAATACATGCGTACTTTAGGCGCTACCATCGGTTATGGTAAACGGTTGAACTGGCCTGATGACTTCTTTACGTTCTATGGTGAAGTGTCGTACCAGTTATTTATGTTAAACGGTTGGTACAAATCGATGTTCCCGATGACCGAAGGGCAATTCAATAATCTGAGTATGAACCTTGTTTTAAGCAGAAACTCTATTGATAATCCGATTTACACGCGTCGAGGTTCTTCATTTTCTTTAGGATTGAAAATTACACCGCCCTATTCCGCTTTCAACGGTAAAGATTATTCAAATGAAAATATGACCGACCAGGAACGTTATAAATGGATAGAATATCACAAATGGTCATTCTCGGGTAAAATGTTTACTCCCCTTACAGCAAACGACAAATCGCTGGTGTTAATGAGTAGAGTCCTGTTCTCATATCTTGGTCATTTTGATAAGCATGTAAAATCACCGTTCGAAACCTTTTATATGGGAGGAGATGGAATGTCATCCTACACGAGTTACGGAACCGATTATATAGCCATGCGTGGTTACGAAAGCGGAACATTGACTCCTTATAACGAGACAACCGGTTCGTATTCAGGCTATTTGTATAATAAATTCACCATGGAACTTCGATTTCCTTTGTCGCTCGAACAATCGGCAACCATCTACGCACTCGGATTCCTCGAAGCCGGAAATTCTTTCAGTTCTATCAAAGGCTACAATCCTTTCGATTTGAAACGTTCTGCCGGAGTCGGCGTACGCATATTCCTACCCATGTTTGGTATGATGGGAATTGATTGGGGATACGGTTTCGATAAGGGTGTTGATGGTGTAAAAGGCGGTAGTCAGTTCCACTTCGTATTAGGGCAGGAACTTTAAATTATTATATCTAAATTATTGAATCATAGATTGTTGATTTTCTATTTTTTTTTGAAAACATATTTGGCAAAGTATTTGTAAACTACATAGAAATTGTTTGTAATTATAAACTTCAATTAAAAGTAATATGAAAAAATTGATTTTCACACTCTGCTTACTCGCAGGTATAAGTTTTGCAGGAAACGCTCAAAAATTTGCCATGGTAGATATGGAATATATCATGAAAAATATTCCTGCCTTCGAAACAGCCAATGAACAACTGAATCAGATTTCGAAAAAATGGCAATCGGAAGTGGATGCTCAAATGCAGGAAATTCAGAATTTGTATAAAAATTACCAGACTGAACTCGTATTTATGTCGGAAGAAATGAAAGTTAAACGTGAAGAAGAAATTGTTGCCAAAGAAAAAGCAGCCCAGGAACTTAAACGTACTTATTTCGGCGCTGAAGGCGAACTCTTCAAAAAACGTCAAAGTTTAATGAAGCCGATCCAGGATGAGGTGTTTACTGCAATTCAGGAAATAAGTAAAGACAAAGATTTCAGTTTGGTGTTCGATAAAAGTTCATCGATGAATATTATTTTTACTTCTCCAAAATTGGATATCAGCGATCTCGTTTTAACAAAATTGGGTTATTCAAAATAATTTTTTAATTTTGTATCCTTTTATAACACAAGAAATAAATCAATAAAAAAAATAAATTAACATGTCGAAAAAATTAGTTTTATTAATGCTTTGTGCATTACCTTTAGGAATCTTTGCTCAAGACAAATTGGGCCATATCAATTCAAAAGAAATTATCTCCATTATGCCTGAAATCCCCGGTATCGAAAAGAAGATCGATGAATTAAGCAAACAATGGGAAAGCGAAATTGTGAAAATGCGCGAAGAGTATAATACTAAAATCAAAGAATACCAACAAAAACAAGACAGTATGCCTGATGGTATTAAACAAATCCGCATGAGTGAAATTCAGGAAATGGAACAACGTATTTCAACTTTTCAGCAAACTGCTTATACCGACTTGCAAAAAAAACAACAGGATATGGTGAATCCGGTGATTGAAAAAGTGAGAAAAGCCATTACCGATGTTGCTGTCGAAAATAATTACACCTATATTTTCGATTTAAGCGCTCAAAGTATTATTTATCAGTCGCCTAAATCGAACGACATAACTGCTTTGGTTAAAAAGAAACTGGCCATTAAATAAAAATATAAGTTCAGTTTGAATATCGGCAAACATCGAATAATGAACAAAAAGGGAGAGTTTAAACTCTCCCTTTTGTTCACAGCTAAAAATAAGTCGTCATTTTTATCGATTTTAAATTTAATTTTATGACAACAACCAATAAAACAGTGAAATTGGGTTATATAGGTACCGGCATAGCTGCCCGTGAATTGCATTGGCCCGCCATACTTCAATTAGGTGAAAAATTCAGCATACAGGCAGTTTGTAACCGCACGCGCAGCAAAGCCGAAGATTTTGCAAGGTTAACCAACGCTACACGTATTTACGATACCGTTGATGAACTTTTGAATGATGATACCGATACGGTTATTCTTTTGGCGTAACCCAAATCGGCCGTATTTCAGAAAGCATAAAAAAGTTAGCTCTTTGCCTGAAAAAAGTTATGATGAGTTTGAATGAAGACAATCGTAATGTAGTTTGTTTGACTGGTGTAGATTTGCGTAAAGGATTAGACGGTTTATGCGGATTAAAAAATTTGGCGCAAAGACTTAGCTCCTCCAAAGTTTAGAACTTTTGGCGAATGGAGCGTAAGCTAAACCGGCAACGTCGTTCAAAGCGACGGAACTGGCAATATTATATTCTTCTTCAGCGGATAGGCGGGTAATTTTAAATTTCACTCAACTCCAGCCATCGCATGGTTTTTTCATCAATTAAATCATTAAGTTCGCCGTGGCGTTGCGAGGTTTTAATAATTTCGTCGCTCGTTAAATTCCCCGATGCAAGCAGGTTTTCCAATTCGGCTTTTTCTTTCTCCAGTTGAGGGATTTCTTTTTCCAGAGATTCAAATTCCTGCTTTTCTTTGAAAGTCAGTTTCCGTTTACTTTTCTCCTCTCCCCGAGGAGAAGGTAGCAGGGTGAGGTTGTTTTTTGTCTTTACTCTTTGTTCTTTGCTCTTTTTCTCCTCGCGTTCCTGTTCTTCCATTAGTTCGTTCCATTCGCGGTAGTCGGTGTAGTTGCCGGGGAAATCCTTGAGTTCGGCGTTTCCTTTGAATACCATCAAATGGTCCACCACTTTATCCATAAAATAACGGTCGTGGCTCACCACAATGACACAACCTTTGAACGATTGCAGGTATTCTTCCAGGATGTTGAGCGTTACAATATCCAGGTCGTTGGTTGGCTCATCGAGCACCAAAAAGTTAGGGTTGCGCATCAATACCGTACAAAGATGCAAGCGGCGTTTTTCGCCACCGCTTAGTTTGTAAACGTAATTGAATTGCGTTTCGGGTGTAAACAGGAAATGCTGCAAAAATTGCGAAGCCGACATTTTCTTGCCATTGCCCAGATTTACTTCTTCGGCAATATCGCGCACCACGTCAATCACTTTCATTTGTTCGTCGAAAGCCAATCCGTCCTGGCTGTAATAACCGAATACCACCGTTTCGCCAATGTCAAAACTTCCGCTGTCGGGTTTTACTTCACCCAACAGCATTTTCAGAAAAGTCGATTTCCCTGTTCCGTTTTTTCCAACAATGCCCATTTTTTCATAACGGGCAAAATTATAATAGAAATTATCAAGAATTTTCAAATCACCGTAGGCTTTGCAAATATATTTGGCTTCGAAAATCTTAGAACCCAGGTAACTTGCTTTTACATCGAGTTGTACTTTATCATTGTTCCGGCGTTGTTTAGCACGTTCTTCAATTTCATAAAAGCTTTCCTGACGTGATTTGGCTTTATGAGCACGGGCTTGCGGTTGGCGGCGCATCCATTCCAGTTCTTTTTTGTATAAATTGATGGTCCGTTCGCTTTCGGAATTCCAGTTTTCAATCCGTTCCTGGCGTTTTTCCAGGTAATAACTATAATTGCCATTGTATTGAAACATAGCCTGATGATCAATTTCCAAAATATTTGTACACACACGATCCAGAAAATAGCGATCGTGCGTCACCATCAGTAAAGCCATGTTGGAACGTTTCAGAAAATCTTCCAGCCATTCAATCATTTCCAGGTCGAGGTGGTTGGTTGGCTCATCGAGTATTAATAAATCGGGCTCGGCAATAAGGACGTTCGCCAGCGCCACCCGTTTCAACTGACCGCCTGATAATTCGCCGATTAATTGTTCGAAGTTTGTAATTTTTAATTTGCTAAGAATTTGTTTAATGCGCGTTTCATAATCCCATGCCTTGTGCAGGTCCATTTGAGAAAGAATCTCGTCCAAGTCATCGTGATTCTGCGACATCATGCAATGTTCGTAAGCTGCAATCGTTCTCACGGCATCATTCTCAGAGCGAAGACAGGCATCAATCACCGATAATTCTTTTGGAAAGTCGGGATTCTGGTTTAAGTAACCGATACGCAAATCGCGTCGGAACGAGATAGATCCACCCTGATAATCTTCATTACCGGCAATAATATTAAGCAAGGTAGTTTTTCCGGTTCCGTTTTTGGCAATTAACGCAAAGCGTTGGTTGTCGGCAATGCCGAAGGATATATTTTCGAAAAGCAGATTATCGCCAAAGGATTTGGTGAGATTTTCTACCTGTAAGTAACTGATCATGTTTTTATGTAAAATGTGAAAATTGAAACCTGCAATCGGAGTACAAAGATAGTACGAAATTATGGGTTGTCATAAACCTTATTTCACGACTCCCAGTTCTTTCTTAACTATTTTGATTTCTTCGGGTAGACTTTGACCTAATTCATCAAGCAGTTCGATAATTTTGCGTGAACGATACTTGTCGCTCATTAAATCCTGGCTGGCTTTTACAACAGAGTTAATCAGTTTTTCTTTGGTAATAATATTTTCCAGATATTCAGACAAAAAGGAGTAAAGCTGGATAATTGGCAGATAATCGGCACGGTCGATGCGCTGTTTCTCTTTAGCGACCAATTTGTATCTGCGTGTAAGCGACAGTACTTTGGCATATTTCTCTGTTTGTACCAGCGCCTGAAGATAAGCGCAGAAAAATAAATGCCAGCGGTGCTCGAAAATTTCTTTTTTGTATGCCTCGAAATAGCTGGTGGCATATTCTACAGCTTTATCATATTTTTGATTTACGATCAGTGTTTTAATATAGAATGTTGCAAATCCGATTTTATAGTAATTGTTGTTGGTGTTTTTCAATTCGGGAATGGAGTCGCGCATAAGTTTTAAAGCTTCTACTTTTTTCCCTTGTTTGAGCAAAACGCCACAGAGATTAATCAGGTAGAAAAGATAATCACTGTTTTTGTTTCTGATGGATAAATAACCATATTTTTCCGCTTGGGTCAACTCGTTCAGTTTAGAATGCATCATGGCACGGTTGGCGTAATAGTTCGCCAACAAGCGTTTTGAGTAAAAGAGCGGTGTTTTGAACAGATTATCCAACTGTTGATAAACAACCAACTGTTTGTCGAATTGTCGGCTGTTGTAAAAATAAATGGTAAGGCGTACAACGGCACGGTAACGAGTGTAAGCATCCAGGCTTTCGTCGTAGTAAATAGATTTCAGCAGGCTTTCTGCAGAAATCAATTCATAATTTTCAGTGTTTTCTTTCTTTACTATTTTAGCTGTGATAAAATGAAGTTGACGATTGATCTCGGTTGATTTTAAGTAATTTTCCCGGTACGTTTCCAGATAGTCTGAAACCACCTTGTTATATTTGTTCTGGTTGCGTACCAACAGGTAGTCGCGGTAATATTGCAGTAATTCAAAAAAACGGATAAAATGATAATGTGTTGGTTTGATGAGCTTTATATTGGCCAAAATTTCGGTTTCATCCAAGGGGGAAATAACATCGGTCAGTACTTTCTTTTCGACCATAATCAACCATTCGAAGAAAACGTCCACATCAATTTTCGATAGTGTGTCTTGTATCCATGTTTTTATATAGGAATAGGTACGCTTATCTACATTTGTATCGAAGGCTTTGGGTGCCTGTTGCGAATTGCTGTTGGCGTATATTTGATGCAAAATCCGGAGGTTCGACTCTTTACTGAAATTCTGAACCGACAGTAGATAGTCCACTTCGTGAGGGTAAAGTGACTGGGTGAATTCCTGAAACGTATTTAGTTTGGCGCGCATATTTTAGTAATTTTTCCGGCATAAAAATAATAAAAAAAAACAGAGAAAACAACCATTGATAGCCGTTTTCTCTGTTATGAAAGTTTACGATGCAAAACCGGTTATTTCAGCTTCTTCAGAAAAGTATTCACCTCTGTATTAAACGTTTCAGGCTTTTCAAACATCATAAAGTGTCCGCATTTCGGAACCATAATAAGTTGGCTGTTTTTAATTTTATCAGCGCCATTTTTGGCAATGTCAACCGTGCGACCCGGATTCAGGAAACGATTTGGGATAAGGTTGTCATCTTCTCCGAAGAAAATCAGCGTTGGAACCTTTATGTCCTGCAGGTAGTCAAGTACAGGATTATCCACCATTCCGCCTACAGATTGCACTATGGCATAACAATATGCGTTGAAATCTTTCGCTGTACGCATAATCATACGATCTGAAATCATAAAGTCGGCATCGGCAGGCATTTTGTAGAAATTGGTTGCCAGGTTGTTTTGAATGGCTTCAGTCGTAGTAAGTCGTACGCCATCCAAGGTCATTGCGTTTTTTAACCATTGACGTTGTCCTTTATTGAACGGTTCGAAACCTGCAGGGTCGACCAAAATCAAGCCTTTGACTAAATCAGGATAGAGTAAAGCTGTTGTCAAGGAAATTTGTCCTCCCATCGAGTGTCCTGCGAGATAAACATTTTCGAGCTTCACTTCTTTCACGAATTCATTGAGAACATCGGCATAAAATGTCATAAGTCCGCTATGTGGTTCTTTGCTCGATTTTCCATAACCGGGTAAGTCAATTGAAATGCAACGATAGTCTGTTTTAAGTCCTTCTACGTTTTTTATCCAGGCCTGTAGATAACTTCCCAATCCATGAATGAAAATAATAGTTTTTCCACCTTTTCCTTCGTCGGTATAGGCAATATCGTATCCGCATTTAGGTAGATGAACCTTTTTTACCTCATGTTTGTACTGTAATTCGTCCATGCTGTTGAGGTTTTTAAATGCTTTGTAAGGTGTGCTGCAGCTGCTCATGATCAATATGATGACGGCCATGCCTGTGTATATATAATTTTTAATCATATCAGTAATTTTTAATCGTTAGAACAATAGCCATTTAAATACCAAAAATGCAGTCCATGGATTTACGGGACGGGTGTCGAGTCCACCGTTTACCGGACTTCCGTAAGCACTTTGTTTGCTATCGTAAAAATTTCCCAGCATTAAATAAGCGCCATGAAGCTCTAAACTCATAAACGGACCGAAATTATAAGCTATGTTTCCATTAATCTCAGTCCCAATCAATTGTCCACCGCCACTTGGCTTTACATTACTCATGGCAACTGCACCGCCAATTTTTGCATTCAATAAGTTTGGTATAATTCCTCTCGAAGCGTTTAAAGTGGCTGCAGTCATACCATAACCCATGTTTGAAATATCCATAATGGCGGGCGTAAAGCGATTAACTACATTGCCATGAGGCATGAGTAGATACGACCCCGAACTAATGAAAATAGCTCCCGGAGCTCCCCATTGGTTGCCGGTAATTACGCCTGAATATTTTCCATCGGATAAGCCGTTAGCATCACCCGACGAATGAATAACATCGAGCGTAACATTATCGTTTGGCGTTTGTCCGTACCGATACGATGCGCGTACATTGGCGGCATAACCAAAAATGTCGGTAGCGCGGTTCCATTCTGTTTTCGATACAAGTTGATTTTTCAATGTGTCGGCAGTACCGATATTGAAATTTAAAAAGCCGGTTACCATCCAAGGGTCAATCCAGTGTTCAGTATTTCGTCCGAAGAATGTACCCAGCCACGCAACATCCGCTTTGTAAGGAACATTTCCAAAATTAAATTTATAAACACCGTTATGCGTGGCTAACAGACTATTCAGTCCTTGACTAAGGATAGAAACACCTCCGGCACCCGATGCACGGTCGGCAAGGTAATAAGCCGAGCCTCCGATTTTCCAGTTACGACTCACGTCTTTTTCACCTGTCAATTCAAATAATGTTACGTCGTCATCAAGTTGAATGTAATTCTCATAAAGTTTGTAATAACCAGTTTTAATACGGGCAAAATCCCAATCTTTTCTCACAGAAACACCCACACCGTCAGTTCCGAAATAAGCCAGTCGGTAGCCTGTGGTTGTCATTTTATCGAAAAGTGTTTTGTAGGGGTTGTAAGGTGTATCGAAAATACGTTGAAGTCCCAGA
Organism: Paludibacter sp. UBA5753; assembly: GCA_002427615.1. GTDB lineage: Bacteria > Bacteroidota > Bacteroidia > Bacteroidales > Paludibacteraceae > Paludibacter. Next base: position 18,718 of record DIFH01000084.1, on the reverse strand, counting down.
TTTACATACAAATCTTTAACAGGGTTTAATTCCAGTTCAAGATTCTGCGTTTGTAAGTTGACCTGATCGGCGGAGAAGGCACCACCGAAGTTACCTCCGGCACCATAAGCCGCATCGCCCCAGGTCCAGTCGAGCTCGAACGAAGCTCTCAGTGTTGCCTTACCGTTAAATAGATTGGGTGAATAAATAAAAAAAGGAATTAATCGTTGCTCAATATAGGCGCTGGTAAGTTCGTTGCTGGTTTTAGTAGTGTTCCCACCAAAAAGTCGCCCTACAACCTGACCTTTCAGGAAATCATTTTCGGGATAAATATTTGAAGTTACTGCCTGAGTAATGTAAAATGCCATAAATTGAAATTCTTTATTGGCTTTGAGGGGTACCTCCTTTGAAAAGTACTGATTGGTTGGGAGTTGAGCAAACGTGCCGGTTGAAACCAGCAAAAGCATTGCTAATTCTGCTAATTTTCTCATCTGTATTGATTTTTTAGTGATCGGATGCGCCTGTAAAACAGGGCGGTTAAAAGTATAAAATTAAATCAGAAAAAGTCTATTGAAAATCTCTCTGAAACGGTTTTTTCTGATTTTAGGGATAAGCAAAAGGTCAGAATACAATGAATAATACAATAATATTCTGACCTCTCAACCAACAATAACTATTTTACGACGATATTTACAAAAGTCTGCACATTCGTTGTACCAAGTACGCCACCGCTACTACTTCCAAAGCCTGCAGTTGGAGTAGGGGCAGTTGCGCCAATGCTTGGAGTTGTCTGAACAACTTCATATTTCATTGTATATTTGGTTTTAATTGAGGCATTCTGGGTAATTTCAAATATACCTTCGCTGGTTACAGCTGTTGGCGTATTTTGTTCCAGTGTAATAGTCCAGATAGCGCCTGTTGTAGATTTTGTTTGGGTGAAAACCCCTGAATAAGTTGTTTTTGTGCCACTTGCGTATGATTCAACCAGATAAGAATTATTTGCATTGAATTTAGCATAAATTGAGTCAACTTTGAAATAGGTTTTTAATAAAACAGCAACGTTAGCTCCCGATGATTGCCATTCACCAATAATGCCATCGGTTGTAGGGTTGTATACATCTTCTTCAGTACTTTCTTCGCAAGCACTAAATGCAAATGCCATTGCGGCAACGAGAATAAAAATTAGTTTTTTCATGATTTTATTAGAATTTGAGTTTATAATACAAATGTGCGAAATAACAGTTGAATAAACTTAGTTGAACAAAAAAATAAAGGGTCGACTTAGAATGTAATTCCTTGTATAATTATGATTAATTTATTGTTTTATAATTGATTATATATTAAAATAAAGTGTGCGACCTCTTTCAACCCCATCTGATTACGTTAGCTCCCCATGCATAGCCTATTCCGGCAGCAATCATCGAAATAATGGTTCCGGGTTTCAGTTTGCCTTCTTGTTGAGCTAAATGGAGCAACAGAATCTGATCAATTTGTCCGATATGTCCGAATTTTTCAAGATAAATGCTCTGATCTGAAGTCAGTTTTAGCTCCTGAAGCATGTATTCATACATGCTGCGTTTGAAATGCAGGCAACATAAAAATCCAAGTTCACTTTTGTCAACTCCCGATTTTTCAAAAGCTTTATCAATACATTGAAACCAATTGGGCATTGAAACTTCATTCAGGCGGTCTTTCATGTGCTTTTCGTCAAATACTTTCAGCGATTTGTAAGCAATTGACAGGTTGGATTCATTGATAGGGAATGCCGTTCCACCATATTTTACTCCTGCATCGCGGGCCATAGAGCCGTCAGTAATAATATGCGTTCCGAGGATGTGATTTACCGGATGGTCTCGTTTCAGCAACATGGCTCCTGCACCAGCCGAAAGGTTATACATAAAAGAAACGGACGAATCTTCATAATCGATAAAATCACCATTGCGGTAACCACCTACTATCATGACAGTTTTCAGAGTTTCGTCGGCAATCATCATGTCTTTGGCTATTTTTAGCGCCGCCACTGTTGTTCCACAGCGTTGCTGAATATCGATGGACCAGGCATTGTTTGCTCCGATTTTATACTGTATATAAATTCCAGACGTGGTGAGCGGGTATTCTTTCCATTCTTCGCCAATACAAAGTATCAGGTCAATTTCCAACGGATTGATTCCTGTGTTTTTTAAACAATCAAGCGCTGCCTGAACTCCCATTTCCTGTGTGCCATCTTCTGGTCCGGGGACAGGTTTTTCCACAATGCCCAGTTTCTCAATTACGGCGCTCTCACTCCATATATTATTTGTTGCCGCCGAAATCTGAGCCGCCGTCATTCTTCCCGCGGGCAGATAAATACCTGTCCCAACTATTCCTACATTTATCATGATTTTCAGGGGTTTTTAATAAATGAATAAATTACTTCCCACCGATAAACCTGCACCCGAGGCCACAAAAAGTACTTTATCCCCACGCTTAATTTTTCCGGACAAAACGCCTTCATGAAACGCCATAGGTATACAAGCAGAACCGGTATAACCGTACTTGTCCATCACAAAATGAGCTTTTTCGATGGGTTGGTTGATAGCTTCCATGACTTTGTGAATGACCGATTTATTGATTTGTGTGAAAATGTAATGGTCTATTTCGTCGGTGGTTGTATTGTAATTTGCAAGAATTTTATCCACAATTATAGGCCAGAGTCTTACGTTACGGTCACCGGGCAAAGGTTGTAGACTTAACAATCCATAGGTATTGTTTTCGAGGACTTCCGGTGTTACTTGTTTTTTTGCACCTCCGGCATAAATACCAATATAATCCCATTGCGTTCCATCAGTCAACATTTGGTTGCCGATATATTGTGAAGCAGTGGTTTCATCTTTTTGCAAAACAAAAGCAGCTGCGCCGTCGGCAAAAATGGGATAACTGAATTTGTCGCCCGGACGAATGAAAGCGGGCATATTGTAAACGCCTGAAATAAGAGCGTATTTTATCAATGGATTGGAATTAAGAATTCTTGATGCGGCGTCGAATGCCATAGTGAAACTAGCGCACGAAGCCGCCACATCGAACGACATAGTCCAAGTTTCACCTTGCTGAATACGTCCCTGTACGAGGATGGCTGTGGCTGGAGTTATGAATTCGGGTGTGTCGGTTGCTATAATTAATAGCCCAATATCATTTGCATCAATACCTGCATTTTCAATTGCATTTAGCGCCGCTTTGGTGGCAAAATCGGCTGTCGTTTCGTCAATGTTACGGAATTTAGCAATATGACGTTGGTAAATGCCGATTTTATTTTCCATTTTTTCGGCATCGAAATCGATATTAGCCAGCGCTTTCAGTGTTGTATTGTCAATGGGTTCGCCCGGAGCATAAAGTCCGGTTCCAAGTATTTTTACTGGTATCATTTTTCTGTTTTTTTTATGATTAATCAATATATCCAATTTCGATAGCTTTTTGACGAAGCGATTCGCGGAAATCGGGGTGCGCAATAGAAATCAGTGCAAGTGTACGTTCTTTTATTGTCAATCCTGTAAGTCTGACACTTCCGTACTCAGTCACCACATAATCCGTGTTGCTGCGGTGAAGTGTTACGGCTGTTCCCTCCGGTAAAACCGAAACAATAGTCGAAATTTGTCCCTTACGTGCTGTGGAACGACAGGCAATAATTGATTTTCCTTTACCATCGAAGCCTTCGGTGGCGCCGACAGCCGTGTCACTTTGTCCACCTGTACCTGAATACTGTTCTGTTCCTATACTTTCGCTGGCAACTTGACCTGTAAAATCAATCATGATGCAGGTATTGATGGAAACCATTTTAGAGTTTTGACGAACTAAACAAGGGTCGTTCACATAACTTCCGCGAAGAAACTCCACGGCGGGATTATTGTCAAGCCAACGATACAATTTTTCAGTGCCCATGGCAAAAGTGCAAATGAATTTTCCTTTATGCACGCTTTTTTTCATGTTGGTAATCACGCCCATTTCGTACAGTTCCATTATACTATCCACCATCATTTCGGTATGAACGCCGAGGTCTTTTTTGTCTGTGAGCATCAATGCGGCGGCATTAGGAATTTCGCCGATTCCCAACTGAATGGTTGATCCATCTTCAATTAAATTGGCAATGTTTTTACCAATAGCCATAGCCACATCATCGGGAAGTGGTTCGGGTAGGGTGGGAGGTGTTTGCGAATACTCTACAAAATAATCTACGTCCGAAATATGCACCTGAGTGTCTCCCAAAGTACGTGGGAGTTTGTCATTGACTTCTAAGATTGTAACTTCGGCAGCTTCCAAAATGTCCTTTTCGTATGTAATACCGAGAGACAGTGATACAAATCCTTTTTCGTCCGGCGGCGTACAGGTGCCCACAAACATGTGCGGACGACGTACTTTCATTCGGTCGGAAGCAGAGCGATGAAGCATGTTAGGCACGTAAGTTACAGTGCCGGTTCTTTCTTTCAACGCTTTACGTGAACCGGGTGCATGAAACCAACTGCATAGTTCGAAATGTCCTTTCATTTCGGGCAGCATGTAAAAATCGTAAGGTTTCAGCGTTAATACCGAGAAGACTTTCACGTCATGTACCCGGTCTTTGGCCAAATGAAATTTAGACATGCAGCCTTGTGGCTCGGAAGCACACTGAGCTACAATTACATCTGAATCACTTTGCAGTAAATCAGGCATTTTATCTATTGGAATCAGCTTGCTTTTATATATTTCTTCAAAATTAGGCATGATATATTGAATTTAAGATATTTGTTTCTTTTTTGTCATTAAATGAACTGTAAATCCTGTAACCAATGACAGGACAATTGCCATGGAAGCTGCGATTGCAGGATTCTGAACGGTATCGGAAAGATACTTGTTGGCATAACCAAAATCCGCAATACCTGATTTGAGTAATATTGGGAAAAGATAATAAATGCTGTAATAAACTACTAATGCCGTTATTGATCCTGTGAAAGCCGCACTTAATTTTACGTTTTTTACGAAAATGCCAAACACAATTGGTACAAACAGAATGGAAAAATAAGCATAAACACCGTTTTGTGCAAAAATAGCCACACTTAATTTTGGATTAAGTATTTGATCGCGGGCTACAAAAAAAGAAACTACAGCCAATACGCTAATAACGAGACCGTTGATTTTTATGTATTTCGATTCGTCAGAAATGATTTTTCCAAAAAGAGGCTTGATGATATCGGTGGTTATGGTAGTGCTTAAAGATTGAATTAATCCTTCAATGGTAGAGAAACCAGCGCTCAACAAACCTAAGATGACGAATAACCCTACCAATAACGAAAGAATTCCTCCTGAATATACGCTGATAACGTACGCTGGAATTATGCTGTCAATGTTGAGTACTTTACCGTTTTGCATAAAATCGGGGAACTGAAGTCGTGCATATAAACCTGCAATTACCACTGAGTAAAATAAAAACTGAACAATCACCGTTGTAATGAGAAATTTATTTACATCTTTTTCTTTTTTTAGTAATAATGATTTGGTGATGATATGTGGTTGACAAACTACAGCGACTCCCACAATTATTTGAGCAAGAATGATTTCAAAAAAATCGCGGAAAAGCGGACTCTTTGGGTTGGTCGCTTTCACCAGATTAGGGTCGATAGCGCTGAGTTTATCAAAAAATGGTACAAAACCGTCTTTCAAAAACTGAATACCTGAACCAATTAAAATCACAGCCACAATTACCATAATCGTAGCCTGAATCACATTGGTGTAAACCATGGAGTTAGCTCCACCGAACATCATATAGCCGAAAGTGAACAGAATAATAATTCCCAAAACCAAAATCTGATTAGCATTTAAAGCCTGAGAAATGACTTTGGTAAGCGCTACTAAAATCAATACAACAAAAGCAATAAGCAAAACTGTCAGAAAGGCTACAAAAAGTCCGTATCCTTTGCTATTATAGCGACTTCTAACCCAACTTGAAAGTGATAATGCGTTGACTGATTGTCCGTATTTGCGGAAACTTTTGGTAAGAAGTACCAACGAAACCAATGATGCAATTGGAAAAACGATACCGAAAGATAAATATGCGCTTATACCGTAACTGGCTACCAATCCGGGATTAATAACGAAAGTTGCAGCGCTGGTCATGGCTGCAGCCAGTGAAAGCGCTACATAAACAGGTGAGAAGGTAAAACTTCCAACAGCGTAATCGTTGATGTTTTTAGTTCCTTTCGACCCTTTAATGACAAAGTAAATTATTAAAATGCCATAAATGGCAAATAGAATGGACGCGCCTAAAACTTGTGCAGAAGTTGCCATGTTTTTTCAGTGTTTATGATTTTTTAGATTTATGGCAAAAGGCTGTTTGTGTATTAAATAGCCTTTTTGCAGAAAAAACAATAATATGCTTAAATAGTTATGCCACCGTCCACGCTGATCACGGTTCCGTTGATATAAGCCGCATCGTCGCTCGAAAGGAAAGCATAAGTTGAAGCTATTTCTTCAGGCAATCCAAGACGCTTTAAAGGTACTTTTTCTTCCATGGATTTCAAAACATCTGCCGGCATTTTTTTTACCATTTCAGTGGCAATGAATCCCGGAGCCACTGCATTTACCGTAATACCTTTTTTTCCAAGCTCTTTAGCAAGTGTTTTAGTCAATCCTATAAGTCCGGCTTTAGTCGCCACGTAATTAGCTTGACCAAAATTTCCGTATAGAGCCACCACCGACGAAGCATTGATAATTCTACCCCATCCATTTTCAACCATTACGTCGCTTATACATTTGCAACAATTGAAAACGCCGGTCAGGTTTACGTCGATAACTTGTTGCCAGATTTCGGGGGTCATTTTTTTGAGTGTTGAATCACGGGTGATACCGGCGTTGTTGATAAGGATTTCAATTTTTCCACAAAGTTCAACGACTTGTTTGGTTGCGGCTTCCACTTCGGTATAATTAGCAGTATTTACTTTCATAAATATTGCATTTCCACCATTTGCGTTTATTTCGGCAGTAGTAACTTCGCCCTTTTCCACATTCATATCCCAAATGACTGTTACAGCTCCTTCGTTAGCAAAACGTATAGCGGTTGCTTTACCGATTCCGTCAGCGCCACCTGTAATCACAGCAATTTTATTCTCTAATCTTTTCATGTTGTTTTTATCAGATTTAATATGTTATTATTTAATGTTTTCAATAATTAGCGCCGTTCCCTGTCCACCGCCGATACACAAAGTAGCTAGTCCATTGGTTGCACTACGGCGTTTCATTTCGTAAATCAGCGTGGTGAGAATACGCGCACCCGAAGCTCCAATCGGATGACCGAGTGCAATAGCGCCGCCATTTACGTTTACAATTTCAGTATTGAACTCCAAATCGCTCACAACGGCTAAAGATTGTGCTGCAAAAGCTTCGTTGGCTTCTATCAGCTCTATATCAGAAATTTGCATACCTGCATTTTTCAGCGCTTTGCGAGTGGCTTCAACTGGTCCGTAGCCCATAATTTTCGGATCGAGACCAATGGTGGCAAATGATTTTATCTTGGCAAGCGGTTTTAAACCTAAAGCATCAGCTTTTTCTTTCGACATGAGAATAAGCATGGCAGCTCCGTCGTTAATACCAGATGCATTTCCGGCTGTAACGGTTCCGTCTTTTTTGAATGCAGGTTTAAGTTTGGTAAGTTGGTCCATTGTTAGTCCGTGTTTAGGGAACTCATCTGAATCAAAAACGATTGGGTCGCCTTTGCGCTGTGGTATGGAAACAGGAACAATTTCTTCAGTGAATTTTCCTGCTTTCTGTGCTGCTTCGCATTTCAATTGACTGTTCAGCGAGAATTCATCTTGCGCTTCGCGGGTGATATTCCATTGCTCGGCAATATTTTCCGCAGTCATGCCCATGTGGTAATCGTTGAAGGCATCGGTAAGTCCATCCAGTATCATACTGTCGAATATTTGTCCGTGCCCCATGCGATAACCGTTACGGGCTTGTGGCAGAATATAAGGTGCATTAGTCATGCTTTCAGTTCCTCCGGCAAGAACCACTTCAGAGTTACCGCACATGATCATCTGTGCAGCCAATGATACGGAGCGTAATCCTGAACCGCATAAAATATTAATGGTTGTGGCGGGGCTTGTAACTGGTAATCCGGCTTTTATGGCAATCTGACGGGCTGGATTCTGTCCCAGTCCGGCTGAAAGCACATTACCAATAAGAGCTTCATCTATCTCGGAAGTATCTATTCCTGCTCTTATAATGGCTTCCTTGGCGGCTATTACACCCAAATCAACGGCTGAAAAATCGCTAAGTTTTCCGCCAAAACTACCGATGGCAGTACGCACTGCCGATACTATTACTACTTCTTTCTCCATGGTATGATTTAATTTTAGTTCAAAAATAGAGAGCCAGACAGCTTTTCTGAGGATTGATTTAAATTAAATCTATGTGGACATATCTCTTCTTAAGTCGACTTTTTGAATGTAATAATCTGATATTTAAATTTATATGATTTATTTTTATGGGGTTGACCTATTGTTGATAGGTGACCTAAAATTTAAAGAGTCAAGTTGTATGACGTGTCTATTTAATCAAAAAATAAATAATAAAACTTGAAACGAATAGAATTATTTTAAAAGTAATTTATACCTTTGTTGAATCGAAGGATAAATTAAATGGAATAAATATTCATCAATAAAATTCAAATTTATGAAAAGTATTAAAGGAACAGAAACCGAAAAGAATTTACTTAAGTCTTTTGCCGGCGAAAGCCAGGCTCGTATGCGTTACACGTATTTTGCCAAAGTTGCCAAAACGGAAGGTTTTGAACAAATTGCCGCTATTTTTCTGGAAACGGCCGAACAGGAAAAACAACATGCCAAGAAATTTTTCAGCTATCTGGAAGGCGGTATGGTTGAAATCACCGCTTCATATCCCGCCGGGATTATTTCTACTACTGCCGAAAACTTAAAGGAAGCAGCTAACGGTGAAAATGAAGAATGGTCGGATTTGTATCCTCATTTTGCCGACGTGGCCGAAACCGAGGGATTTGCCAATATTGCCGCTACCTGGCGTAAAATTGCCGCCGTAGAAGCACAACACGAAAAGCGCTACCGCAAATTGCAGGCACGTGTTGAAACCAATACCGTTTTTGTCCGTGAAGAAGAAACCTATTGGCAGTGCAGGGAATGTGGTCATATTCACTATGGTAAAGAAGCTCCGAAAGCTTGCCCGACCTGCGCGCATCCGCAAGCTTACTTTGAGGAAGAAAAACAAAACTACTAAACCTCACTCTAAATCCCTTTCCTTCAGGAGAGAGACTTCAACCGTCGTTTCGAAAGAAACGACGGTTGTTCTGTTTAATCATTTTTGTTTACTTTTGCAAAACAATACTTATGCATTATGCATTCTGAATTATTAATTACCGAAGATGGTTCGCATACATTGTTTGTTTCCGAAATGGATGAATGTTACCATTCTTCACATGGAGCGGTGCAAGAATCAAAGCATGTTTTTATTGAAGCCGGATTAAAACACTGCCTGAAACAGGAAATCAAGGTTCTCGAAATCGGTTTTGGTACAGGACTAAACGCTTTTCTGACTTTGATAGAAGCTGAAAAAGAGAATAAATCAGTAATATATACAGGATTAGAATTTTATCCGGTAGAAACGGAAGAAGCCGTGAAACTGAATTTTCCCGAACTTATTGAACCTGACAAAAGAGCTGAATATGAAGCATTACACCGCTGCGAGTGGAATAGAAAGGTGAAAATTACTACTAATTTTACGTTGATTAAACAGCAGGTTGATTTTACGAAAGCCGATTTTTCAGATAAATATGATGTTATTTATTTTGATGCATTTTCACCGGAAAAGCAACCTGAAATGTGGTCGGAAAAATTATTTGAAAAAATGTATCTTTGTGCCGCTGACAATGCTATCCTGACCACTTATTGCGCCAAAGGAGCTGTACGCAGAGCCATGCAGTCAGCGGGATTCAATGTTGAGAGGCTTCCGGGCCCTCCCGGGAAAAGAGAAATTCTCAGGGCTGTGAAATTAAAGGATTGATTGTACGGAAGTCATCGAATGGCTAATTTGAATTCAGTAGACTTATGTAATCGATAATCATCCGATAACTATTAGCTGCTTAACGAGTTGTTGCAGCAATAATATTGAAAATAAAATTGTAAAGGCAGGGCGATTAATTGAAATAAAATTTATATCTTTGCAAACTCAAAATCAAACAGGTAGTTTTGTGAAGAGAACAAGGCTAAGTTTGTATTTTAAACAATCATTTTTAAACAATTATCATGTATTTAACAGCTGAAAAAAAGCAGGAAATCTTTGGTAAATACGGAAAGTCTAACACTGATACCGGCTCATCTGAAGGCCAGATAGCATTGTTTTCGTACCGTATCAACCATTTGACTGAACACTTGAAGTCAAACAAAAAGGATTATAGTACAGAACGCGCTCTTGTAATGTTGGTAGGGAAACGTCGTCGTCTTCTTGATTATTTGAAAGAAAAGGACATTATGCGTTACCGTGCAATTATCAAAGAGTTAGGTATCAGAAAGTAATTCTGGCTTTCAAAAAAACTTTTAAAGAAGGCGTTTCAAAAGCTATTTTGGAATGCCTTTTTTAATTAAATTCAGTTTACGGAATAACTGGTTAAACAGAACGCAAATAGCGCCAATTTTTACAAATTCTGAATGTGTATGTTCTGATTTAAATTGAATGATTGATTATGAGTTCAGCAATCTATTGTATAGGTATATATTTTTACAAATTTGCTATTTTAATTGTGTCGTTTTTCAATGGAAAAGCGCACAAACTTCGTATTGGACAACGTGAGGCTTTTTCCGTCTTGAAGGAGAAAGTGGACACGGATGCCCTTTATGTGTGGTTTCACGCGGCCTCGTTGGGAGAATTTGAACAAGGCCGTCCGGTGATGGAACAGCTCAAAAAAAATAAGCCTGAAACCAAAATCCTGCTAACCTTTTTCTCCCCTTCGGGTTATGAGGTTCGGAAAAATTATGCCGGCGCCGATATCGTTTCGTATTTACCTTTGGATACGCCCCGGGCTGCGAAAAAGTTTGTGAAAATGGTGAATATTTCGAAAGCAATTTTTATCAAATATGAGTTTTGGCCTAATTACCTCTTGGCTTTAAAGGCTGCAAACATTCCGTTTTACTCCATTTCGGCTATTTTTAGGCCATCGCAGCTGTTTTTTAAAGGATACGGTATCTGGTATCGTAATTTGCTGAAATCATTCAGTCATATTTTTGTTCAAGACCGGAATTCACTTGAATTGCTTTCAAAATATGGTTTTTCAAATGCTTCGGTTGTGGGCGATACCCGTTTCGACCGGGTGGATGATTTAGCAAAACAAGGCAATGAGTTACCTGTTATTCAGGAATTTGTACAGGATAAACCGGTAATTGTAGCTGGAAGTACCTGGCCAAAGGATGAAGAATTATTAGTTCGTTATTTGAAATTACATCCGGATGTAAAGTTAATTCTGGTGCCACATGAAATACATGAAGCTCGCTTATCAGGCATTGAAAAGCTGCTGGAGAATAATTATGTATACTATACGCAAGCCGATAAAGCCGATAAAATTGCTATTCAATCGGCTGGCTGCCTGATCGTGGATACTATTGGTTTGCTTTCCTCCGTTTACCGGTATGCCAACGTGGCTTATATTGGTGGCGGTTTTGGCGTGGGGATTCATAATACGCTTGAAGCGGCAGTTTGGAATGTTCCGGTCGTTTTCGGTCCGAATTATCAAAAGTTCCGTGAAGCCCGCGAACTGATTGTTGCCGGAGGAGCATTTTCAATATACAATTACGAAATGCTTGAAAAGGAATTAAACAACCTTCTTATAAACAATGAATCAGGGAATATTGCCGGAGAATATGTGAAAAATAATACGGGAGCAACGGATAAAATTATTGAAGAAATAAGCCACCTAAATTCCCCTAAAGGGTAACTTAAAGACTTTTCTTTAAAACAATAAATTAAAATAACAGACTAATATAAATTCTTAAACCCCCTTTAGGGGGATTGGGGGCTACATTATGCAAAAACCATCCATTCCAAAAGGAACACGCGATTTTACGCCGCAGGAAATGGCCAATCGCAATTACATATTCAATACCATAAAAGACGTTTTTCGCCTGTATGGTTTTCAGCAAATTGAAACGCCGGCAATGGAAAACTTGTCTACTTTAATGGGTAAATATGGTGAAGAAGGCGATAAATTGTTGTTCAAAGTGCTGAATTCCGGCGATTTTATGAACGGATTGGCTGACGAAGAATTATTGGGGCGCAACAGTGTAAAACTAACGAATAAAATCTCTGAAAAAGGGTTACGTTATGATCTGACGGTACCTTTTGCGCGCTTTGTGGTACAGAATCGAGATAAGATTTCATTTCCGTTCAAACGCTACCAAATTCAACCTGTCTGGCGTGCCGACCGACCGCAACGGGGGCGTTACCGCGAGTTTTACCAATGCGATGTGGATGTGGTGGGAAGCGATTCTTTGCTTAATGAATTGGAACTGATACAGATTGTGGACGAAGTATATCGTCGCTTGAAAATCAATGTTGTCATTAAAATAAATAATCGTAAAATTCTTTCTGGCATTGCCGAAATGATTGGCGAAGCCGAGAAAATAACCGATATAACTGTGGCCATTGACAAAATGGACAAAATCGGACTGGAAAAAGTGAAGGAGGAAATTGCTTTAAAAGGCATTCCGGCAGAAGCTATCGCCAAACTGCAACCCATCCTGCAACTCAGCGGAACCAATTCGGAGAAACTCATTCAGCTAAGGACGGCGCTTGTGTCTTCGGAAATAGGTTTGAAAGGCATTACCGAACTTGAAACTATTTTCGGATTGTGCGAAGCCATGAAAGTGAAAACCCGGATTGAACTTGATTTGACTCTGGCACGCGGACTGAACTATTACACGGGAGCCATTTTTGAAGTAAAAGCGTTGGATGTGGAAATGGGTAGCATTACCGGTGGAGGCCGTTATGATAATCTGACCGGTGTTTTCGGCATGGAAGGCGTTTCGGGTGTGGGCATTTCGTTTGGCGCCGACCGGATTTATGATGTGCTGAATCAATTGGATTTATACCCTGAAACGTCGATGGAACAAACCAAAATTTTGTTTGTAAGTTTTGGTGAAAAGGAATTAATGTATTGTTTGCCTTGGTTGAGTGCATTACGTGCAAAAGGAATTAATGCTGAAATTTATCCCGAACCGGCAAAAATGAAAAAGCAAATGAGTTACGCCGATAATAAACGCATTCCATTTGTTGCCATTGTTGGCGAAACGGAAATGAACGAAGGCAAAGTGATGCTGAAAAACATGAAGACGGGCGAACAAGAGTTGGCTACACTTGAAGAATTGTTATCGAGGATATAAAAGAAATAATAAAGGTTGAGCAGATACTTTTTATCAAACTCATTCTATCTCGCAAACTGCCAAAAAGAATAATCCAACTCCTTACTTGGCAATCCTTGCCGTGGCAAATAACTATTGATCCTTTTTTTGAAGTGTCGAGTAGTTATAATACATGCAGTTTTAAAATAAAGACAGATAGCAGATTTACAGTTTGACAAAGTTGAACTGAGAATCAAGTTACAAATATGCTCCCTTTATTCGAAAAAAATCCGTAGTGCCCAAACCACAAAAAAGAAGTAGCTGAAAATTATAATTTTATGACCGGATAGCTGCAAAATGGGTTATAGGCGGGACTAATTGCGGTATTCAATCGCAAATCCCGATTATAGCACTCAAAGGTTTTCCGGTTCTTTCTGGTTTTTCTTCGTAGTACATTTATCCACCAGATAAACGATGGACATGTAGGGAATACCTCCGTGTGTATTCAGTCCTATTTCGCAGGTTCGACTGTTGCTGTAACCGGCTTTGACGTGATGCGTTTCGATTTGAGTTTTAAGTTTGCGCAGCCCGTGTTCATTGAGTTCGGGCAAAGTAAATCCTTTGTCGCCGGCAAACCCGCAACAACCCACTTCTTCGGGAACGAGTACATTGGCGCTGCACATTCTGGCAATTTTAACGAGTTCCGGTTGCAGACCCATTTTAATGGTCGAGCAGGTTGGATGTATGGTAATCGATTCGTTGGTTGGATGGAAATCGAGTTTATCCAACATAAACTTGTCGATAAATTCAACAGGTTCAAAAAGTTGCAGGTTTTGCATGGAATGACGCATGTGATCCAGGCAGGGACTTTGGTCGCATAAAACCGGATATTTCCCGTTTTCGGTAGCTTTATACAATGCTAATTCGAGTTCGGCAGACTTTTGATCGGCAACTTTAGGGAACCCTTTACTTTCCCAGATTGTTCCGCAGCAGAGATTGTTCATTTTTTCAGGGAAAATAACTTCATATCCTCCTTTATTCAGAAAGGCTGTCATTTTATCCACCAATGGCGTTTGATCTGGGTCATCGTGCGATGTTCCCATCATCTGGTTCAGACAACTTGGGAAATAAACGACTTTCAGCGGGTTTTCCGTTAGCTTTTGTTGTTTAGGTTTTGGAGCGGGCTTTGGTAATGAAGGTGTCCACAAAGGCATATTGTTGCCGCTCAGGTAGCGTAATCCTTTTGTTAATCCACCCATAGCGTTTTTCCCTAAAACTGAATGGGCTGCGTTGGCAGTCCAGAGTATAGCTTTTAGTCTTGAAGAAATTGTGGAAAAATTATCCCCAGTCCATTGTCCGATTTTTTGGGCAATCTTGTTATTTTCATATTGTTTATCACGCAAAAAATGGATATAATCACCTACATTAATGTCAACTGGACAAGAAGTTGCACAAAGTCCATCGCCGGCACAGCTTTTTTCACCTGCAAAGACAAAATCATTTTCCAACGATTTGAGCCGTTTTGGGTTTTCACCGGTCGTTTTAAGTCGCGTAATCTCGCGTTGTATAATAATACGTTGGCGCGACGAAAGCGTGAAACCGTTACTTATGCAGTTTACTTCGCAGAAGCCGCATTCGATACATTTATCAATCAATTCGTGCGTTTTGGGAAGCGGTTTGATGTTTTGTAAATGGCAATTCGGGTCATCGTTGAAAATTACGCCCGGATTCAGCAGACCTTTCGGGTCGAAAAGTTGTTTGACGTCACGCATCAGGTTAAATGCAGTTTCACCCCATTCGCGTTTTACAAACGGAGCCATATTGCGTCCTGTTCCATGCTCGGCTTTTAGCGAACCGTGATATTTATCCACCACTAAATCAATGACTTCATTCATCATGTTTCTGTATTGTGCTACTGCTTCTGGCGTGTCAAACGATTGATTCAGAATGAAGTGAAAATTGCCCTCGAGCGCATGACCGTAAATTACCGCTTCGGGATAATTGTTCTTGATTAAAATTTCCCGTAAATCGGCAGTTGCATCAGGTAAATCATCCACTTGAAAAGCTATGTCTTCGATCAGGCAAGTTGTACCGACAGGCCGGGCGCTTCCAACAGTAGGAAAAATGCCCGACCTCATAGTCCAGTAAGCATTGTATTCCGATTCGATATTCGTGAATCGGGTAGGATAGAGAGTGTTAAATTCTGAAATGACCGATGCAATTTCATTGATATTTTGTTCTAAAATATGTTCCTTGTCAGCTTCCGTTTTGATAAGTAAAACAGCAGCATCTGAAGGAAGTGTTTTCAGCTCGGGAATGGCATCGGGTTTATCTTCAACCGATTTCAGAGCCAATCTATCAAACATTTCGACAGCTGTAACGGGACTTTTCTTTAGTTTGATAACTGCTTCGCAAGCCGACCGCATAGTTGGAAAATACAGCATTGCACTGGTTTTGAACGGGTAATCGATAACGGTTTTCATGGTTGCTTCGGCTAAAAAAGCTAAAGTCCCTTCCGAACCCACGATAAGATGCAAAATGATGTCGAACGGATCGTCAAACTCAATGAATGGATTGATGGATAGTCCGGTAACATTTTTAATTCTGTACTTGCGTTCTATCAGTTCACAGAGCGCTTTATCCTTTCTGACTCTATCTCGTAAGTCCGTAATCCGTTGAATAAAAGCCTTGTGAGAAGACCTGAAATTATTTTTGCTTTGTTCATCGGCTGTGTCGAGCAAAGTTCCATCGGACAGAATCAAGCGGGCAGCAGTCAGCATTTTATAACTGTTTTCGTGTGTACCGCAACTCATGCCTGAAGCGTTGTTCTGGATAATTCCGCCTACCATCGCCGATTTTATCGATGCCGGATCGGGTGGAAACTTTTTACCGAAAGGTTTCAGAATTTCGTTTACACGCTGACCAATTATTCCCGGCTGCAATTTAATAGAATTGCAATCGGGGGTGATTTCGTATTTCTCCCAGTTTTTTCCGGCAATTACCAGTATGGAATTGCTAATGGCCTGACCCGATAAACTTGTACCGGCAGCACGGAAAGTTACAGGAAGATTATAGTTGTCAGCTGTTTTCAGAATATGGATGATTTCCTGTTCGTTTTCGGATTGAATAACGATTTGCGGAATCAAACGATAAAAACCGGCATCAGTACCCCAAGCCAGCCGACGCATTTCGTCGGTGTAAATACGGTTGGCAGGAATGTGTTTTTCTATATCTTTGAGGAATGATTTCATATTATACAAATTTCACGAAATAAGAGGTGGATAGTTTTCTATTCAATAGTTTATAACAGGTAACTGACTTATGTAATTGCGCTTTACAAACTTTAGTTACTCAATCAACGATATAAATAATATTTTTTCGACAGTTTCCGATAACTGTCAACATCTTTGTACCAGTAATCTTTAATATCATTGAAAGAATGATTTACTGAGAATTTCAAACGGATTTGATCGCTTCCGCTTACTTTGTCGAACATGTTGAAACGATCTTTGCCGGCATTGTTGAAAACAGCTTTTGCAGGATATAATTTATTCAATTCCTGCATGATATAGAACTGAATCTCGGAGAGCCGGGCTTGTTTGTAATTCATAATATGAATTTCAACGCCATGGCAATGTTCGTCCTTAAACGTAGCATAAAATGGTTTGAAATGTATCGGGCGAAATGCAATACCTTGCAAATTCAACTTGTTCAGGACATTGGTCAGGCTGTCGGCATGAATCCAGGGAGCGCCTACAATTTGAAAAGGTAATGTATAGCCTACGCCAATTGAAACATAGCCTAATTCTCCCAAAATTCCTGTTACCGGATAATAATAGGAAGAGTGTTTGTGCGGAATATGGGGTGAAGCCACTACCCATTCAAGTCCGGTATTTTCCCAGTTCATTTTGCGACGCCAGCCTTTCATTTTTACGACTGAAAGATTACATTGTTTTTTCAACAATTTTTCCCCGTTGAGCATTAAAGCCAACTCACCACAGGTTTGTCCGTAAAGATAAGGAATTTTAAACTGACTTACAAATGAAATAAATGGCTCTTCGGTCAGGTTACCTTCAATTTTTTTGCCACCAAGCGGATTAGGCCGGTCGAGCACGACGAATTCGATGTTATTTTCGGCGGCAGCTTCCATAGCCAATCCCATGGTGCTGATATAAGTGAACGAACGACATCCGTTATCCTGAATATCATACACAAGAACATCAATGTCTTTGAGCATTTCAGGGGTTGCCTTGCGTGTTTTTCCATAAAGGGAATAAACGGGCAATCCTGTTTTGGGATCGGTCGCATTGTCCACTTTGTCGCCGGCATAGGTATCGCCGCGTACGCCATGTTCCGGACCAAAAAGAGCCACCAGTTTTACATTGGGGGCTTCGAATAAGATGTCGATGGTTGATTTCATGTTGCTGTCAACTCCGGTCGGATTCGTAATCAATCCAACCCGTTTTCCTGCCAATAGCTGGAATTTTTGAGAACGAAGGACTTCGATGCCGGTTTTTACTTGTCCGGCAAACAATGAAACCGATATAAATAATGATAAAAGCAAGGTAATTTTTTTCATGTATTTTTTCTGAATTCATATCAATGCAAACGTTTGCATAACCGCAAAAGTAGAAAATTATTCTCAACATTACAACATTGAATTGTTTTTTCATGCTCTTTTTATTGAAATAGATTGTAAAAAACCATTTAAATCAGTATTTTTGCAAGAAAAAATATTAATATGAGCAAACAATTGACAATTGCACTTGTGGCACACGACAATCGCAAGGCGGATATGGTAGAATGGGTTGTATTTAACGCAGAAATGCTATCCAAACACAAATTGATTTGTACCGGAACTACCGGAGGTTTGATTGAGAAAGCTTTCCACGAAAAAGGAATAAAAGCGGACATCACCCGGATGAATTCGGGTCCGATGGGCGGCGATGCTGAAATTGCCGCTTTGGTTGTTCGTAAACAAATTAATTTGGCGATTTTTCTGATTGATGACTTGAATCCACAACCTCACGAAGCTGATATTCAGATGCTATTGCGTCAATGTCGTATACATAATGTGCCGATAGCATGTAACCGTTACAGCGCAGATTTGATGATAACCAGCACCTTGTGGGATAAGGAAGATTATGAACCTTCCATGCCAAGGTACGTTAAGTTTAAACGATAAATAAACCGTAAAAACGAATCGGCATGCTGTATTTTTTATTCGTTTCAAAATTGCGGTTTGCAGCAATTAATTATTTATTTCGACTTTGACAGAATAAAATAATAGTAAACCACCTGACAAGATGAACAGGCTGAACAGGTTTCATTTTATTGAACAGACATTTAAAACAACATAAATTCCGTAGATTTTTATA
>DIFH01000082.1 GCA_002427615.1 Paludibacter sp. UBA5753 | reverse complement strand
CTTAATACCATGCCCGACATACAAAGTTGACGGAAGAAACTTACCGATGGGATACAGTCCGGAAAATATCGCAAACTTTGCCTTGATGTATGATAATCCGAAAATTGGTTTGTCGTTCGTTATTTCGAATAATTTCAGGGACGATATCCTGCAAAGTGTGGGTGACGATCAATATACCGATTCCTATTTTAAGCAGGAATATCATCTCGATTTATCGGTGAAGCAAAAAATTACAAAACATTTGTCTGCATTCCTCCAGCTTAACAACCTGACGGATCAGCAGGAGCAACAAATTTACGGAAAACCATCAGCCGATTATGCCAAGCTTCAGCAATGGGCAAAATTTGGCAGATACGGTACTTTGGGGCTTTCTTTAAAACTCTAACGATTTCTAAAATACTATTTTATGAAACGAGCATGGAAGTCGATTGAATGATGTGATGATTTACCGATTTGATCATTACGAATCAACAAATCGATCAATCGTTAAATTAATTAATCGTTCCAATTCCATACGACCTTACTATAAAAGAATAAAATATTATCGTATGAAAATATTAGGAATCGGACATAAAGGATATTTATTTATATCAAAACATGCTATGCAGGGAACATTTATGCTGTTCCTTGCAGGCTGTTTTTTATCAGGAATGCAGGCCTGTACAAATGATCGGTTGGAGGTGAACAAACAGACAACCGCAGCAGAACAACCGGTTCAGTTCGTCAGCCAGTCTGAACTGATTGCGGGATTATCCCATGAACAAATCCGGTCTTATCTGCATTATTATTCGCCCGTAATTTTCAAACAAGCGAATGAATATGACGATAATCACAAAGGTCATGACTGGATCACCAACTTCAATTACGACCAGGACAATTACCTGGCCAATAATAAAGAAAACTGGAGTGATGAATTGAAAAAGTATGTCAATCAGGGTGAACATCCCAACTGGCAGATCAGGCCGACACTCTATTCGGCAGCCATTCTTTTTTACGATCATTCCCTCCAAACCAATAGTATTATTTTGCTCTACCATGTATATCATGCCAAGCAACGCTACGAAATACACGACTGGGAAAGGATAGAGATAAGAATTGACAATGTTCATGGCGGACCTGGCTCCGGTGAGGAAATTAACTACGTGGTCATTACCCGGCACAGCCTGCACAACGCCAGGGAATATCCTGATCCGGATCTTAACTTCATGACAACATCTGCCGGAAAACATGTGATGATCTGGCAGGCGGACTGGGATTTCAACCCGTTCAACCCGTCGCAGGGAGAATTGCATTTTGTAGAGGAGAGCTGGTCCGATATCACGGCACTAAATGCGAATAATGCAACGGCAAAAGTTGATATTAACAACGAAGGCAAAAGCCGGTTCCATTATATTTTTGTTGATCAGTCAGATACCGAGGCAACGAGTTTCTGGAATGCGCAGACCCTACAAAATGACAATGCCTTAAGCCTGGCTTCCGGGAAAGATCAGTATTCAGGCGTTCCCATGTCTGAAGTAAAAAGAATTACCTATGAACTGCAGGATCTGGCTGACATTATCCCCACCCACTTGGATCCTGCCAACTGGAAAAATGTTCTTTCCATTAATATGGTAACCCCGGTTACGGGTGAGATCGGCACCCCGGAAGTTTCAACCGGAGTACAAACCTTCTATTACACCGCACGGGATACCCAGGATCCAGACGAAGACCGGAATGGTTATATCCGAAAACACTGGTTTTGGGGAGTATACATTTATGGTACGGAAGGCGATAACTTCTACTCCGAGTTGGTACCCGAACCATGGGTTCAACATCTTTATTTTGCCCATAATGGTACACAGGGAGATGGTTCTGTTGAGGACGAGCTGGAAAACAGGGGAATATTCCTGGGCAAAGAGGAATATACGAACTGGAATACCAGCGATGGAGGCTTCGACGGACGATGGGTTCAGTTATTCCCTGATTAATTCCCCCTATCGGGAAAAATAAAGAAGTAATTTTGCAATAGTTTGATTTATCAATCCAGATTAATTTATGAGAAACAATAAAATATCACATCAGATAAGAATCATCATATTCCTGTCTTTTTTGTTGATTACAAACATTTCTTTCTCCCAAACGGAGGATACCACCTTCAAAACAGTACAGACCTATGAAATTCAGGAAGCAAGGCAGGGTATAGCAGTTGATTCAGCTTATTTTTATGCCATTAACACAAAAGGAATTGGAAAATACAGTAAAAAAAACGGTGATCTTGTTGCAGAATGGAAGGACGATTCAGGACAGATCCTCCATTTCGATGGTGGCGTAGTCGTGAATGGCAAACTTTACTGCGCCCATTCAAATTATCCGGAAATCCCAATGACCAGTTCAATAGAGATCTTTGATACGGAAAATCTTGACCATCTCGGTTCCCACAGCTTTGGGTTAAAATATGGGTCCTGTACCTGGGCCGACTATTACAACGATTATTGGTGGGTTTGCTTTGCCCATTATGACAAATTTGAACCACTGACAAACAAAAATAACAGGTGGACCGTATTGGTTAAGTTCGATAAAAACTGGCATGAACAGGAATCCTGGACATTTCCTGCGTCCGTTCTGCAGGAATTCAAACCGATGAGTTGCTCGGGCGGTTCCTGGGGTTCTGATGGCAATTTATATGTAACCGGTCACGACAGTGCCAAGGTCTATGTCCTGCAATTACCAGAGAAGGGATCCATTCTTGTGTTGAAAAAAATTTTAAGAATCACCTCAGAAGGACAAGGCATTGCATGGGATCGGTATGAAAAAAACAATCTATACGGGATAATAAAAAAAGGTAATTTAGTAATCAAATCCGGATTATCCACTTTTTAACAGGCTTCTTTCACATCCTTCTTTCATGGAAAGGACTATTTCTACTTTGGATATTCCGAAAGACCCTTTAGTTACCTCCTTTCACGTTAGGGTATAAAATGGGAAAAACCACGGAAATCAAATTCCGTGGGTTTCAGGTTTTTTCATAAAAAACAGAATTATATTTTATACCACTTATACCACCGTGCCATCATGGTTTGTCCACTTTCATGAAGCGGCAATGTTGATTCCTTAGGTCAACTGATTTTACATGCCCGTTACTTCCTCCTGTTACCGTGGCTCTTGCCGTGTAATTTTTCCCATTGGTTCGTAACTTAATTTATCTTGTAACTACTCAGCACCCATAATTTGATGATACAGAATATTTTATGAATTTGGATGAATGAAGGATTAAAAATAGTTGTCTAATAATTTGCTCATATCATTGATATTCATTATCTTCGATGCGTGAAAGAGCAGGTGTTAGACATAGGTTTGATATTGAAATCCATCAATGGAAAAATTGATGAATTAACTAAACAGCTCAATATGGCAAATAGGAGAATAGAATTTTTAGAAAAGGAGAATGCGGCATTAAAAGAACGATTGGCTTTTTACAAAACACCAAAAGATAGTCATTCCACCGTAACCATTCCGTCATCTACATGATCAATGGCACAAAAAAATCCCATAAATCAGATGTTGAGTTCTGTTTTATGGGATTTTCAATTTTGGTATATTTGATGACGATAAGCTCAATTTCCAATTGTGTGGCAGTAATTCATCGAGCTATTGGATATTGTTGTCTTGAATTCTGTTCAGGATGTCGGTGAGCCACTCTTGTGGGTTTACGTTTTTGGCAATACATGTACCCATGAGGGAGTAATATAGTGATTATTGTAAATGGGCTGTTCAAACCGACCTTGCTCCAGCCGTTTGTGGTAAATGACCAATCCGCCCGTTTCCCAGCGAAGTATCTTTACCGTGTTACGTGTTCAATTCATAAAAATAAATACGCTGCCTTGTACTTCATTTTTGACCTTATCAACTTCTTTGTTTTTTTGCCAAAAAGATAATGGCGCTATTTCAACAATATAAAGATGGGGCTGGCGGAAGGTATACTATACTTCTTTCGTTTTCAGATTATTTTTTGTAATTTTGCACCCCTAAAATAGTAATTAGTTAACAGGTTAATCATCTGTTTGGTTTTAATTTGTGTAATTTGAGTTTTTCTTCTAATGAAAAAATTTAAAGAATATTCCAATCTGAATTTATCGGACATCAACAAGGAAATGCTGTCGCAATGGAACGAACAGGACATTTTCCGTAAAAGTATAGAAACCCGTGAGGGAAAACCATCGTTTGTTTTCTATGAAGGACCGCCTTCGGCTAACGGTTTGCCGGGTATTCACCACGTTATGGCACGTACCATTAAGGATATTTTTTGCCGGTATAAAACCATGCAGGGCTTTCAGGTAAAACGCAAAGCCGGTTGGGATACACACGGACTTCCCGTGGAATTAGGCGTGGAAAAAGCATTGGGAATTACCAAAGAAGACATTGGTAAAAAAATTTCCGTGGATGAATACAATGCCGCTTGCCGCAAAGATGTGCTTAAATACACCAAAGAATGGGAAGACCTGACGCACCAAATGGGTTACTGGGTGGATATGAACGATCCGTATATCACCTACGACAACCGCTATATCGAAACACTGTGGTGGCTACTCAAACAACTGTACAACAAAAATTTACTCTATAAAGGATATACCATCCAGCCATATTCACCCGCTGCAGGAACCGGACTTTCTACTCACGAACTCAACCAACCGGGTTGCTACCGCGATGTGAAAGATACAACCTGTGTGGCTCAGTTTAAGCTGAGAAAAGAAGAAAACACGTATTTCTTGGCATGGACAACAACACCCTGGACCCTGCCTTCGAATACCGCTTTGTGCGTTGGTACGGCTATCGATTATGTTAAGGTAAAAACACAAAATCCGTATACAAAGGAAAAATGTAATCTGATTCTTGCCGAAAGTTTACTCGGTTCGGTTATGGGCAAAAACGAGTATGAAATATTGGAACGAAAAAAAGGATCTGAGTTAGTTGGAATGGCGTACGAGCAACTCATTCCCTGGGTAAACCCCGGTGAAGGCGCTTTCCGCGTCATTGCCGGTGATTTCGTAACCACCGAAGACGGAACAGGCATCGTGCACATTGCGCCGACTTTTGGCGCAGACGACGACCGTGTGGCAAAACAAAATGATGTCCCGCCGTTGATGCTGACCGACAAAGATGGAAACCGCCAACCAATGGTAGACAGAACCGGGAAATTCTTTAAAATCGAAGACTTAAGCCCCGATTTTGTAACGTCAAATGTAAATGTCGGATTGTATGCCGGATATGCCGGACGTTTTGTGAAAAATGCCTACGACCCAACGCTGACCGAAGACGACGCAACATTAGATATTGACCTTTGCGTGATGCTGAAACAACAGGGATTAGCGTTTAAAATAGAAAAGCACATTCACAGCTATCCGCATTGCTGGCGCACAGATAAGCCGGTATTGTATTATCCGCTGGACAGTTGGTTTATCAAGACCACCGCTTGCCGTGAGGAAATGATGGCGTTGAACGATACTATCAATTGGAAACCGGTTTCAACCGGAACCGGACGTTTTGGCAAATGGTTGGAAAATCTGCAGGACTGGAACCTGAGCCGCAGCCGCTACTGGGGAACTCCGCTCCCAATCTGGCGCAGCGAAGACGGAACCGAGGAAATTTGTATCGGTTCGGTGGAAGAATTGATTTTGGAAATAGAGAAATCCATTGCCGCCGGATTTATGACTGAAAATCCGTATAAAAATTTTAAAGTTGGACAATATACCGCCGATAATTATGCGGTAAAAAATATAGATTTACACCGTCCATACGTGGATGGCATCGTGCTGGTTTCGGCAAGCGGAAAACCTATGAAACGCGAGTTGGATCTGATTGACGTTTGGTTCGATTCGGGAGCAATGCCGTATGCGCAATTGCATTATCCGTTCGAAAATGCATCCCTGATTGATTTGGGGGGCTTTTTCCCCGCCGATTTTATTTCGGAAGGCGTTGACCAGACCCGCGGATGGTTCTTTACTTTGCATGCCATCAGCGCCATGGTTCGCGGTTCGGTGGCATTCAAAAACGTTGTTTCTAACGGTTTGGTGTTAGATAAAAATGGAAACAAAATGTCGAAACGCCTCGGCAATGCAGTCGATCCCTTCTCGACCATCGAAAAATACGGTTCCGATCCGCTTCGCTGGTATATGATGACAAACGCATCGCCTTGGGATAACCTGAAATTCGACATGGAGGGAATTGAAGAAGTACGGCGTAAATTTTTCGGAACGCTTTACAATACCTATTCGTTTTTTGCACTTTATGCCAATGTTGACAAATTTACCTACGCCGAAGCGGATATTCCTATGGAAAACCGTCCTGAAATCGACCGCTGGATTATTTCGTTGCTCAACACGCTGGTGAAAGAGGTTACCGAACATTACGAAACTTACGAACCGACCCGTGCCGGGCGCGCCATTTCGGACTTTGTGGGCGAAAACCTGAGCAACTGGTACGTGCGCCTGAACCGCAAACGCTACTGGGGCGGTGAATATGACGAAGATAAAATTTCGGCTTACCAAACGCTTTACACTTGCCTGGAAACTGTGGCCCAACTTATGGCTCCGATTGCGCCTTTCTTTGCCGACCGGTTGTTCCTCGACCTGAATGCCGTAACCGGAAAAAACGACAAAGAATCTGTTCATTTGGCGGATTTCCCCACTTACAGTGAAGCATTGATCGACGGCAATTTGGAAGAATGCATGCAGTTGGCGCAACAAACCTCGTCGATGATACTGTCCTTGCGCCGGAAAGCCGACAAAAAAGTGCGTCAGCCGTTGACTAAAGCTGTTGTTCCGGCGCCCGACGACCTTACTTTCAATCAATTAAGCTACATTGCCGATTTGATAAAAGCCGAGGTGAATGTTAAAGAGTTGGAAGTAATTCCGGCGGATACCGACATGGAAAACCTGGTGAAGAAAATCAAACCCAATTTCAAAACACTGGGTAAAAAATACGGTAAACAAATGAAAGAAATTGCGCAAGCAATGAATTCTTTCGGAAACCATGAAATCAGTGAAATTGAACGAAATGGGCAATATCTGTTAATATTACCAACCGGTAATGTAGAGCTGACACCCGAAGATGTGGAAATTATTACCGAAGACATGCCGGGCTGGTTGGTTGCCAACGAAGGGAAACTTACCGTAGCGCTCGACATTACCGTTACCGATGCTTTGCTGCGCGAAGGAATTGCCCGCGAACTGGTAAACCGCATCCAAAATATCCGCAAAACCAACGGATATGAAATCGTTGATAAAATTACGGTCGAAATTGAAGGCCGAGACGAGATAAACGAAGCTGTTAAGGAATATTCGGGTTATATCGCTTCGCAGACTTTAGCCAATTCGGTTGTGTTAGTTAAAGAATTAACCGATGCCACCGAGCTGGAATTTGACGAATATACGGTGAAAATATCCGTAAAAAAAGCGTAATGGCATCTACTGAAAATAAAATCATAAAATAATTTGCAAAGTGGAACTTATTTCTTAATTTCGCAGGCAATAAAAAAACGATGAAAACCATTGTTGAAAAGAAGAAATTCTTCAAACGTTTTAAAAAAATACTATTATGACAGAAAAAACGAGATACACAGATGCTGAATTGGAAGAATTTCGTGAAATTATAAACGAAAAACTTGCCAAAGCACAAAAGGATTACGAATTGTTGCGCAATGGCATTACCAATTTGGACGGGAACGATGTGATGGATACATCGCCTACTTTTAAAGTGTTGGAAGAAGGCGCCGCTACGCTTTCTAAGGAAGAATCGGGACGGTTGGCTCAACGCCAGATGAAATTTATTCAACATTTACAGGCGGCCCTGGTTCGTATCGAAAATAAAACTTACGGTATTTGTCGTGAAACGGGCAAACTGATACCAAAAGAACGTTTACGCGCTGTTCCGCATGCCACTTTAAGCATAGAAGCAAAAAACGATAATAAAAAATAATCAAAATAGAGAGTTTTTATAATTCGGCAGCGGGATAATTGTCTGTTGCCGATTTTGTTATTTAAAACAGCATATCTTTACAAAATGTCTATCACCAAAAAATCCATTTTGCTTATCTTTATCGTTTTATTTATCGATCAGGCATCGAAAATTTTCATAAAGTTGAATTTTGCCCTCGGGGAACATATCGAAATTTTCAGTTGGTTTCAGATTTATTTTATCGAAAACAACGGAATGGCTTTTGGGATGGAAATGTTCGGGAAATTATTTCTCACTTTATTCAGGATTGTTGCCGTTTGCGGTATTGCCTACTTTATTCACACACTTATTAAAAAACAAGCGCGGCCGGGTTATATACTCACGGTCTCCTTGTTGTTGGCGGGCGCTGCCGGCAACATTTTCGATTCACTGTTTTACGGTGTTCTTTTCAGCGAAAGTTACGGAATGGCGGCCACCTTTCTTCCCGAAACCGGTGGCTACGCGCCTCTTTTTCACGGAAAAGTAGTTGATATGCTTTATTTCCCGATTATCAAAAACAGCGTCGGTGAAACTATATTTTTCAGCCCTGTGTTTAATATTGCCGATTCGGCAATTACAATAGCTGTAATTATCATCCTCATTTTCTTCCGAAAAGATTTAAACGAAAGTTTAGAGTCAAAGAAACCCAATAATGACGCAAAGATTCAATAAATTTCCGGGAATTTTCTTTTTTCTGTTTGGAATAATTCTCATTCTGGCGGCTTGTAGCAATCGTCCTAAAGACGTTATGAATCAGAAAGAAATGACTGATTTTCTGACTGATTTGCACAAATTGGAAGGGTCGCTCGTTGCTAAAGGCATCATTTCGCCTCAGGATAGGGAAAACGTTTATTATTACAACGCGCTTCTTAAAAAACACGGGATAACTCAGGCTGTTTTCGATTCATCCTTAGTCTGGTACACTAAAAATCCCAAGAAGTTCGAAAAAATATACACCCAAGTACTCGACAACCTGACTGAGTTTGAAACCGAAGTAAAAAGCAAAAACAATCATCCTGTCGATTCAGCCGCTTTAAGACATACAAAACAAGAAATCTGGACAAATCCTACACGATACGTTTTCACAAAAGACTCGGTACGCACCCAAGTTGAATTTACAATTCAGAATCCGAACCTACGATGGAAAGATATTTACACGTTGAGTTTGTTGCAACGGATAGCGCCACAGGATTCAAGCGCGGAAAAACATATCGTCATGCGAATCAAATACTCCGATGGTAAAACCGACAGCATATATGCCAAAGCATACAATGATAGCATTTTACGCCGCTTCACTTTGCGATTGGCTGCACGTCATAAGCAACGAATCGAGTCAATTACCGGCGCTTTATTAGGAAGTAAGACCTACAAAGGTGAGATGAATAGCCTGATTGACAGCGTTAAACTGATACGGGAATACGACGAGTTGGCACAAGACAGTATTACCAGGGTTATTAATCAGCTGAAAAAACAACAACCGGTCATTTCTAAAAAGCAAATAACCAACAAAAAACAAGTCGGAAGCAAAGTTTTATTGAATAATAAAAATGAAACGGGTAGGTAGCCAACTGATATATTGTTCTCCCGACAAATTACTCAGAAGTTC
Source organism: Paludibacter sp. UBA5753 (assembly GCA_002427615.1). Classification (GTDB taxonomy): domain Bacteria; phylum Bacteroidota; class Bacteroidia; order Bacteroidales; family Paludibacteraceae; genus Paludibacter. The sequence continues at coordinate 825 of DIFH01000082.1, read as the reverse complement.
TGTCGTTGAACAAGATGAGGACGGGTATATTATCCAATTCTTCGATTTGCAGAGGGAACAGTCCGAGACGGCTCAAACATTATTTTTTGATGGCATTATTTCAGCTGAAATCATCTCGTTAAAGCAATATCTTTCGGCAAAACAAATAGTTGAATTAGGTGAAAAATATAATTATATGGATATTTCAGACAACAACTTAACCGAAATTTCAGATTTTTCAGATAAGCCCTTTGTCCTCGACTTTGGTACGAACGACATAACAACAATAAACAACATCTTAAAAAATCGAAATCGGGGTTTTGTGCATTTCAACGCAGTTCAACTCATTACAGCCTGCAGTTATCTTCCCATCGAAATTTTAAATCTGCCGTTACATATCCAATCCGGACAAAAGCCCAATTTGTTGCTCTGGCAGGGTTTTGACATATCATCGAAAAAAGTCCGATCACAAATCAGGATTATTCCTTTGTGATAGAATATTTTTCTTGCACAAAGTATTTCAATAAACCGAATTCAATTACTTTGTATTGCCCGATAAGTTTTCTGATACTACTTAGGGTCTGTTGAAAAAGTATAATAAGTCTGATAAATAGTCATTTATAGTAATTCTTTAGGTGTAAATGCAAAGTTTTTGAATATAACTGACCATTTTCTTTGCACCACAATTTCTGTTTCTATTGGAAGATGTCCTGAAAGCTTGCCTGCGGCAGGTAGGTTTAGCCACTCCGTGGCATAAAATAGTTTTCCTGCAAACCCTACTTAGTGAGTTCACAAATTATATTGTTATCAAACTATAAACACCAATCGAGTAGGTAGGGGGATTAC
>DIFH01000001.1 GCA_002427615.1 Paludibacter sp. UBA5753 | reverse complement strand
CGTTTAGCTCCTCCGAAATGTTAGTGAAGTAAATGAATATCGCAAGCTTATTTTGAAAAATACTACCCGCAGGGTGGAGGTTTTTCAAAATAATTGTTCATATAATACCTGAAAATAGTGTTTGTTGGTTAAGTTCAGGGTAAGAAACAGGTTCAAGTATTTCTTTAAAATTTCGATTGATTTTTGAATTACTTGCCACTTTTGAAATCGTATGAGCTTTCATTTTGTTTTCGTCATAAGGCTGAATCAATGATTTTATTTGCTCATTTGTTGTGTGTGGATTAAGCCAGTTGTCAGCTGTTTCAATATCCAAAATTAAAGGCATTCGCTTTTTGACATTATGAATCAATTCCATTAATGGATTGGCAGGAGTAGTAAGAATGCTGAAAGTATCATGTATTTCACCAGTTGTAGTATCTATCCATTTATCGAAAACGGAAGCTAACAAGAAGCCAGGGGCATCACTCGGTTGAATGAAATATGGGTATTTGTTATTGTTGAATACCCTCCATTCAAAAAAACCACTAACAGGCAAAAGACAACGATTAGAAAGTATGTTTTTGCGAAAAGAAGGTTTCTCAAAAACTTTTTCACCCTTTGCATTTAATGTGAGGTTGCGCAATTGCTCAGCCTGTTGAACTGAGGGAGTCCAATCAGGGATTAATCCCCACTCCTTTAACACAAAATCATTATCAGTAATTACAGGTAGTTTGGGATGTGAAAAGCCACTGACCATGTATAGATTTGGGATTTCCGGTTCAATCGGATTCCTTTTTCTCTTTCTGATTTTTGCTGGAAGGCTATTGTAATATTGCTCGGCTGTCATTAATACGCCTTCACGAACAATGGCTACTGTAAAACACATACTGTTTTATAAATTAGGGATTTGATAATCGGGGAAAAGTTCAAACTATTAAATGAACATTCGAAATATATTATTGGTTCAAATGTATGAAGATTTATAAAACAAAATAGCTTACTTTGTAAACCCTAACTTTAAAATGAGTAAAAAAAATAATATGCAGCATATCAAAAAAATAGCTAATTCAACCAACCTTGACTTTTATTCCGCCAACACAAGTTCACAGGTGGAATTGCCTTTTATCGACGGGGGTATTGTGGCTGGTTTTCCAAGTCCGGCACAAGATTATATTGATTTAAAAATAGACTTAAATACAGAATTAATTAGTAATCCGTCAAGTACCTTTTATGCTCGGGTGAAAGGAACTTCTATGCAAGACGCTGGTATTATGGACGGTGACATTTTGGTTATTGATAAAAGCCTTGAACCAAAGGACGGTGATACAGCAGTTTGTTTTATAGACGGTGAGTTCACTTTGAAATATATTAAATTTGATACTGACGCTGTTTATCTAGTACCTGCAAACTCTAAGTTTGAACCCATTAAAGTAACTGAGGAGAATAATTTCTGTATTTGGGGTATTGTAACCTATTCTATTAAAAACCATAAACGATAAATGTACGGCTTAATTGATTGTAATAATTTTTATGCATCATGTGAAAGGGTATTTCAACCTTCACTAAACGGCAAAGCAATCGTTGTTTTATCCAACAATGACGGTTGTGTTATTGCACGGTCAGCAGAAGCAAAAGCATTAGGTATTCCTATGGGCGAACCTGCATTCAAATTAAAGGAACTGATTGAAAGTAATCAGGTGGCTGTATTTTCGTCAAATTATGTTTTGTATGGCGATATGTCGCAACGCGTTATGACGACTATTGGCGCATTGGTGCCTGAAATGGAAATCTATTCTATTGACGAAGCATTTCTTTTCCTGAATGGGTTTGAGAATATCGACCTCAATGAAATGGGCGGTAAGTTGGTACGGACGGTAAAGAAAAATACCGGGATTCCTGTAAGTTTGGGAATTGCACCTACTAAAACGCTTGCAAAAGTGGCGAATAACTTTGCAAAGAAGTATATGGCATATAAAGGTGTATGTATAATAGACAATGACGAAAAACGCGAGAAAGCGCTAAAACTGACAAAAATTGGCGACGTATGGGGCATAGGTAGACAATATACAAAGAAACTTGAATACTCCAGTGTGAATACAGCCTGGGATTTTACACAGCGAAGCAAAGGTTGGGTAAGACAGCAAATGGGTGTAATAGGTGAAAGAACGTGGCTTGAATTGCGAGGAACTCCATGTATTGAAACAGAATCGCCCAAGTCGAAGAAAACAATTTGTACTTCTCGAAGTTTTGGTGAAAAGCTAACTACTCTTGAACCTATTTCAGAAGCAATTGCGAATTTTGCTGCGGGTTGTGCTGAAAAGTTGAGAGCCCAGAAATCTACCGCTGCTGTGATTATTGTTTTTATCCATACAAATCCGTTTGCCACCAATCAACCTCAATATTATAATCAGGCTGTAATGCAATTATCTGTATCAAGTAATGATAGTACAGAGTTTATTGATTATGCACTAAGAGGCTTACAGTCAATTTTCAAAGAGGGGTATCAATATAAAAAGGCTGGTGTAATAGTTAGTGAGATAAGCCCGGAAAGACCACTACAGGCAGATCTGTTTGATACACGCGACCGAATAAAGTATAATAAAGTTATGGGAGTAATGGATAAACTTAACGCTTCGTATGGTAGGCAAAAGGTAAAGATTGCTGCACAGGGATTTGACCGAAAATGGAAATTGAAAAACGAGAAACTTTCGCCTTGTTATACAACTAATTTAAAAGATATATTGGTCGTAAAAGCAGAATAAAAAACATATCTTTCCGCTATAACTCTCTCAGGATTTTTATATTGACCCGCTTATAAATCGTATCTTTCTATGTAAGTTTGTCTGATAAAAAACGGATTCACCAGCCGGTAAATTTGTTTTTTATTAAAAATAAATGTAAATTTGTGCCCGTTATTTTTTGCAAGTGACTATCCTGGTGCGTTCCTCTAATGGTTAGGAGATCGGTTCCTCAATCCGAAGATAGCAGTTCGATTCTGCTACGCACTACCAATCTCTGTCAGAATCCCTGCATAGCGCAAATATTAACGAAGCGGGGACTTGTGCTGATAACCCGTACAGTTTGCATCTGTTTTATGCTGGTGAAGTTATAAACTTCTTTTATTCCCCCAGTCATAGTTATCTCGCCTGAAGCTATGCTAACTTATTCATTAAGTGCAAACCATGAATTGCAAATCCGAGGGATGAGAGGAACAAGAGGGAAACAATTAACAAAAAACTTCCGCTAACGTGGTCGTTTTCACTACCTTCGCTATTGCCGGTTTGCAACCAATACTCTACTTGTTCGGATTGTCGAAGTAGTTCTTTTAAACCTCATTTTCCATTTTACTCATTCTTGCAACGATTGTTTGCAGTTCGTATTCGTAAAGCAATTCGTATGCTTCTTTATTCCCTTGCTTATAAGCCCGTTCCATTTGTTCACGAAACAAATCGATATTTCTCGAGAGCGTCTTGTCGTCCATAGTTTTCATTTGCTCAATGTAGCTTTCGGCATTGAGCAAGACATCGTCCAGTTTTAGTTGTGTTGTACTTTTCATTTTCCCTCCACTATTCTTTTTTCTTCATCTGTCAATTCGTAAAGCTGATAAACCAGTTCATCTATTTTGCTTTCACAATATTTGATACTACTTTCAAGATGCCCTTTCTTGCTCTGTAAATTTTCTGTTTGTAAATCTTTGTGTAACTGCAAAATTTGTTCAACATAACTGATGATTTGATTATGAAATGGCTGATTCTTTTCATTTATTTTGGGCAGAGGCAGCTGCTCCACATGATTTTTCTTTACTTGAGCCAGCACTTCGCCACGTTCCGGATTTATTTGATGATAATAAAAGTCCGTCAGCTTTGCGTTTAAAATTCCCAGAATAAATTTATGGCTTAAACCTGTTGAAATCAAAATGTGCAGATTATCTCTTGCTATAATATTTTTACCAATAATTGTTGCAATAATGCTATCGCCGGTTTGGCGAACAATGATCTTTTCGTCGGCTTCAAAGATTTTCTTGTCTCTGGGAGCTGCCAGCCATTCGCCATACTGAATCCAACTGTTATTGTTCCAGCGGTTTTCGTATTTGTTCATTAAACTACCTCTCATTAAAGGGAACCAGTTTTCACCAAAAGGTTTAGGCTGATTCTCTTTTACAAAAGGTTTAAATTTCATTGTTTCTTCAGTTTGAGGAGGTGTACCTTTCCCTTTTTCGAAAGGTTTAACACCATTGTACACTTTTGAAACATCTTTTATAAAAACAGATTTCTCCTTTATCTTTTCGAAAAGTAGTTTTTCTTCATCGTTCGATACAACATTAATAATATCGCCATTGTCGGGCAAATTATCCTGATTTATTTCCTGCGAAAATTCGATTTTTCCTTTTTGGTAGGTGTCGATTATTAGCGATGAATTTTTAATGTAATCGTTTTTTTCGAATATTAAAACGTGTGTATCCACCACCGCTTTAAAAATATGTTCTTTTATATCGAGAATCCGTTCCCAATAATACTGATTCACTAAATAACGACGGATATTTCTGAATCTTATGGATTGTAACCATGTGTTTGGAATAATGATACCTAACTTACCGCCCGTAACCAATAATTTTTTGTATCGTTCTAAAAACAACAGGTATAAATCTTGTTGATAATCCTGATAAGTGTATTTCCGGTCGAAATAATTAATAACTTCTTTGTCGCTTACTTTCACGTAGGGAGGATTACCAATGACAACGTCAAAACCTGAATTTATCTTTTTATAACCTACAAGCGGTTCCTTAGCTGTCAGTGAATCAATCAGTTTATCCGTTTCCTCATGAAGATTCTTTACTTTATTAAATTGCTTTTTAAAGGGTAATCTTTTATCAATTTCAACGTCGCGGCTAAATACTTCCGAAAACGCCACTTCCCAACTGAAAGGCTTCACGGATTTAATCTCCTCAAAATCTATTATCCCTTCTTTATAATCCATATCCACCAAACTGTTTCCATCTTTGATATTGTTTTCGAGCGATGGCAAAACCCTTTCGTGAAACATGGATAACTGATGCGATATGGAAGCGGAAGTCTCGCCTTCCATACATTTGAGTAATAAACTGAGTTTGGTAACTTCCACAGCGTTTACATCAATATCTACTCCATAAATGTTATTGAGCAAAATACGTTTCTTTTCGGCAGTGGTAAGGTTGCCTTCGGGTGTTAACGGATTGTTTTTAGCGCCTCCTTTAGAGGGTTTTCCATTGTTGGAATAAAAATCTTTATGATAATCAAGCAAATACTGGTAAGCGCCGATTAAGAAACTGCCGCTACCACAGGCAGGGTCCACAATTCTGATTTTGCTGATTTCATTTGGCTTTTTCCCTTCAATCAATTTACCTACCGTATTTTTCACAATATATTCCACAATATATTGAGGCGTATAATAAACACCGCCCGCTTTTCGTACTTCAGGCTTATCTTCAATAACGGCATGATGTGCAGGAGTTATACGGATTACTTTTCCCAGAAACTGTTCGTAAGCGCTTCCTAAAATTTCAACCGAAAGTACTGAAAACTCATACGGACTAATCGGGTAATACAGCTCATTCAGAATGGTTTTTATTACCTTGTTGTCAATTTTCAGAGCCTGACTTATCATATCTTTTTTCAGGTCAAATAAACCGGAATTATACTTGTCGTCGGCTTCTTTGAAAATGCTGAATAGATTTTGATAATAATCACCCTGTTTTATCGCAACCTGTAAGTTTCCATAGGGTTCAACCCCTCTGTCTTCGGCTATTCGTAAGAAAATAAGACGATCAATCGTTTGCTGAACGGCAAAATTGATTTCATCCTCGTTCAGTTCTTTATTTCGCAAACTAATGGAAGTTGCCAGATAAGTTCGCCAACTGTCCAGCGAAATAAGAAATTCTTTATCAACCGTGGCAGTTCCTCTTTTATTGGCATTGCCCGCTATAAATTTATCGAAACTTCCTTTCAGCACCCGTTCCTTCGAAAAGGTGTCCCAAATAAAGTCGAATTCTTTCAGATAATCTTTGAAGTTAATGTATTTTATACGAGCTACTGACGCTTTATCGGTGGGAAAAGGTCTTCGTGTGCAATCATATAGGGCGAATTCTTCGAAATCGGTTATTACACTTACCGATAGCTTTGCACTCCAACCATAACGGCGAACCTGATAAGCAGGTTGTATTTCATCTTTTATGGAAACACTTGGTTTCTTTGCTTCCACAAAAAACAATCGTTTGCCGCCGCTTAACCGAAAGGAATAATCGGGCGCTTTGGTTGCTCTACCTACTTTTACTTTGTCTTCGTGAATTACTTCGCGGTACGATTGTGCGTAACCTTCTTCATTGTCAATATCCCAACCCAATGCTTTGAAAAAAGGGTCGATAAAATCACGGCGGGTAAGTGTTTCGTTATAGTCTGATTTTTTGTAAGAGGCAAATTGCTCCTCGAAACGTTCAACCAATTCAGTTATCTTTTTATAAGCGGCTTCCTTAGTTATCATTTTAAAATAAAAATTGAATAGTATCATATTTACCCCTCAAAAATACAATAAATATTTGTAATTACTCAGCGCCCTCATAAATTTGATAATAATTAGTCATTTAGTTGATTGTTATGTATNNTCTTTGCCCCGACGGGGCTAAACCTGCCTGCGGCAGGCAGGTATGAAAAAACCTCAGTAAGCGAAACGCAACTGGGGGATAATGAAACAAATTCCCTCCTTTTGATTTTCAGTTCGACAATGTAGGACTGAAAATCAAAAGGGTATAAAAATAAAGTGTACTGATTAGTTACAAGTTTTTTTTCACTTAACCTTTTTAGCAAAAAAGAACTAAACTCTCAGAAAGAATGCCGGAAACAATAAACAAAGGACTCCTTTCCGCCCGCTACCCCACGATTTTATCGTATGGCATTTTACTTTATCTATAACTACATAACTATCAAGGCATTTCCTTTCATACCTGTTTCGGTTTATTCTCCCACGCGAAAGATTGGCGCGGTAGCAGGGGAGTACATATACGTCGTATTATTGCAATTATAATCCTGTATTCTTTATTAAATTCGTCCGTGGTTAAACAACGCCACAGACGTTTTTATGCGTTTTCCCCTCTCCTCGGGGAGAAGTGTTGGGGGTAATGTGTTTTTTATAAAACCATACCCGATAAGTGCCCGTAATTTTATAACTTTGCAACCCAAAACATTAGTTTAAAGGTATGTGTTATTTAAGTTCAATTTCCCCAATTGGAAAATTGAGAATTTATTAATTGATAATTAAAACAATGGATTTTAAATACGATATAATAGTAATCGGCGCAGGGCATGCAGGCAACGAAGCCGCCTGTGCCGCCGCCAATATGGGTTCAAAAACCCTGCTCATCACCATGGATATGAACAAGATAGGCCAGATGAGTTGCAACCCAGCCGTGGGAGGAATCGCCAAAGGACAAATTGTCCGTGAAATTGACGCGCTCGGCGGGCAAATGGGAATCGTTACCGACCGCTCCGCCATTCAATTCCGCATGTTGAACCGCTCTAAAGGCCCCGCCATGTGGAGTCCCCGTTCTCAGAGCGACCGCCATGAATTCATACAACAATGGATAAAAACCATCACCAATACGTCCAACCTCTTCGTTTGGCAGGATACCGTCAAACAATTAGTCGTTGAAAACGGAGAAGTACGGGGGGTAATTACAGCTTTAGGCGTTGAAATGAAAGCAAAATGCGTCGTCCTCACCGCAGGAACTTTCCTCGGAGGGCTCATGCACTTCGGTAAAAAACAATTAACCGGCGGTCGCATTTCAGAACCGGCTTCCATCGGGATTACAGAACAGCTCAAATCCATCGGCTTTTCTACCGATCGAATGAAAACAGGTACTCCCTGCCGCATCGACGGACGCACCATTGATTTCACAAAAATGTCCGAACAAACCGGCGAAAACGACTACCATAAATTCTCCTTCCTCGAAGAAGTAAAACGAGAATTACCTCAACGCAGTTGCTGGATAACTTATACCAACGAAACCACCCATGATGAATTACGGAAAGGATTAGAGTTTTCTCCCCTTTACAACGGACAAATACAAAGCATCGGACCCCGGTATTGTCCGAGCATTGAGACTAAAATAATCACCTTTGCCGATAAAGTTTCGCATCAGCTTTTTCTGGAACCAGAAGGCGTAGACTCGCAAGAATACTATCTAAATGGCTTTTCGTCCTCACTCCCGCTTCAGGTTCAGATCGACGCGATTCATACCATCGTCGGGTTGGAAAATGCCCAACTCTATCGTCCGGGTTATGCCATCGAGTACGATTTCTTCGATCCTACGCAACTTAAACATACGCTGGAAACGAAACAAATCAAAAATCTTTTCTTTGCCGGACAGGTGAACGGAACAACAGGCTACGAAGAAGCCGGAGGCCAGGGACTCATTGCCGGTATCAATGCACATATCAATTGCCACGGCGGAAATGAATTTACCCTCGCCCGTAACGAAGCCTATATAGGCGTACTCATCGACGATTTGGTTACCAAAGGCGTGGATGAACCCTACCGGATGTTTACTTCGCGCGCAGAATACCGTTTATTACTTAGGCAGGACGATGCAGATATGCGTCTCACTGAAAAAGGATATAACATTGGACTGGCTACGAAAAATCGTTTTGATCAACTTCAACATAAAAAAGTCGAACAAACAAAATTGCGCGAATTCATAGAGGACTACTCCATTAAACCAGCTCAAATAAACGATTTTTTGGTTACAATGGGATCATCCGAACTTAAACATGGCTGTAAACTGAGCGATTTGGTACTTCGACCTCAGTTGGACATTATTAATTTAGCTGGAGTTATCCCTGCTCTTCAGCAAAAAATTGACGGAATAAAATCAAGAAAAGAAGAAATAGTTGAAGCAACCGAAGTTCTTTTGAAGTACGAAGGGTACATTGAACGCGAAAAAATCATTGCAGAAAAGCTCCTTCGGCTCGAACATGTAAACATAAAAGGACGCGTAGATTACAATGCTGTCCAGTCCCTTTCCACCGAAGCACGGCAAAAACTATCCAGGATCAACCCTGAAACTATCGGGCAGGCCAGCCGAATCCCCGGAATTTCACCCAGCGACATAAACATATTACTGGTATTGCTGGGAAGATAACAAAATGTTTCACGTGAAACAAAAAAGACATAAATCAAGTAAACGACGCACTTTTATAATCACGGACATTTTGTTGAAAATGGGCAAAATGTTCCACATGAAACAATAAACGCAAAATACAACAGATAAATGAAATCATCCGAAATACTAAAAGAACAAGTAAACTCCCTGCCCGATAAGCCGGGGGTGTATCAGTATTTTAATATTAACGACGAAATTATTTATGTAGGCAAAGCCAAAAATTTAAAGAAACGTGTAAGTTCTTATTTTAACAAAATTCATGATTCGGGCAAAACGAATGTGCTTGTCAAAAACATCGCATCCCTCAAATATATAGTTGTCGAAACGGAAGAAGATGCCCTCCTGCTCGAAAACAACCTCATTAAACAATACCAACCACGCTACAATGTGATGCTGAAAGATGGCAAAACATACCCGAGTATTTGTATAACCAACGAACCTTTCCCCCGCGTTTTTAAAACAAGAAATATTATCCGGAATGGTTCGCAATATTACGGTCCGTACAGTTCAAATTATACAATAAACTCCTTACTCGATATCATCCACCAGCTCTACCCTATACGTACATGCAGGTTACCTTTGTTTGAGCAAAGCATTCAAGAAGGAAAATTCAAAGTTTGCCTGCAATACCACATTCATAAATGCAACGGTCCCTGCGAAGCAAAAGAATCGGCGGAAGAATATCGCAAACACATAGAACATGTGAAACAAATTATCGAGGGTGATGCCAATGAAATAAGCAAAATTCTTTTCGGACAAATGCAGCAACTGGCATCTGAATATAAATTTGAGGAGGCTCACCTCCTCAAACAAAAATACGAACTCATAGAAGCCTACAAATCGAAATCGGTCATCTCGAATACTATTCTCAACGACACCGATGTTTTTGCTTACGACGAAAACGAAAACGCTGCTTTCGTTAATATCCTGCGTATTTCAAAAGGAAGCATTATACAAGGCTATACCATAGAGTATAAAAAACATATTGACGAACAAAAAGAAGAAATTTTGGCAATGGCCGTAGTAGAGTTGCGCGAAAGGCTTAAAAGTAATTCGAAAGAAATCGTGTTACCTTTTAAACTGGATTTTAACCTGAAAAACGTAAATACGGTTATTCCACAACGGGGAGACAGGAAGAAACTGCTCGACCTTGCCATACAAAACGTAAAGCAATATAAGCTCGATAAGCTGAAACAAGCCGAGAAATTAAACCCTGACCAACGGGCTATCCAGCTGTTAAACAGCATAAAAGAACGGCTTCAACTCTCCAAACTACCCATGCAAATTGAATGTTTCGATAATTCAAACATACAGGGTAGCGATGCAGTGGCAGCTTGTGTGGTGTATATCAAGGGAAAACCATCCAAAAAAGACTATCGTAAGTACAATATCAAAACGGTCGTGGGTCCAGACGATTACGCATCGATGAAAGAGATTGTACGAAGAAGATATACCAGAATGTTAAATGAAGAATCGCCTCTCCCCGATTTAATCATAGCCGATGGCGGAATCGGTCAAATGGAAGTTATACGTCAGGTGATAGAAGATGAACTGAAACTGCAAATTCCGATAGCCGGACTTGCCAAAGATGCAAAGCATCACACGAATGAAATTCTTTACGGTTTTCCTCCGAAAGTGGTCGGACTGAAACCTACCGACCCGCTTTTTAAATTCTTTGCCGGCATGCAGGACGAAGTACATCGTTTCGCCATCGCCTTTCATCGGGACAAAAGAAGCAAGTCGCAAACGGCTTCGGAACTGGATAACATTCCGGGTATTGGTGAGAAAACAAAAAACGAACTGATAAAGCATTTCAAAAGCGTAAAACGGATTAAAATGGCAGAAATGCAAGAACTTTCTGAACTCATAGGAAATAGCAGAGCATCAGCTATTTACAATTACTTCAGACGTGATTTGAAGCCCTGAGAATTGAATATTTAAAAACGACCGTATCTTTGTAAGCAAATACAGCGCCTAAATCCACCCAAAGTGGGACTTTGAAAATTATTATTTTTAAATATTGTAATGAAAACAAACGAAACAACAAACAATCCTATATTTAAGTCCTCCTTGGGGGATTTAGGGGACTGTATTCTCGAAATTCAATCGCTTGACAGCATCAACCAAACAGCCCGGCAATTTATTGATCATATTGGAAATCGGACAGTGTTTGCCTTTAACGGAAAAATGGGCGCCGGCAAAACAACATTCATAAAAGCAATATGCCAAGCGATGGGCGTGAAAGAAACTGTAAATTCACCTACCTTCTCTATTGTTAACGAATATGAAGCTGCCGACGAACGCATCATTTATCACTTCGATTGTTACCGCATCAACAATATTCAGGAAGCTCTCGACCTTGGAGCCGAAGAATATTTATACAGCGGAAATTTGTGTTTTATCGAATGGTCGGAAAATATCGCTCCTCTCCTCCCCGATACCATCGTGAATGTGGAGATCGAAGAAATGGAAAATGGGAAAAGAAAAATATATATAGCCGCCTAAATTTCCCCCAAGGGGAACTTCAAGAAAGAACATAACCAAAATTAAAAAAAATGAAAAGCAGAAAGAAACTATCTAAAAAGTCCCACATCAGTGGATTTAAAGGGCATCCCGTAATGGAGCAAGTAAAAGCAGCCCGAAAGCAAAGTCGTGAAGAAGAGCTAAAAGCTCACGGAAAAGCTATTAATTACCAAAAAGTAATGGCAAACAAAAAAAAGTACAATCGAAAATCGAGTAGGTAGGGGGATTAC
>DIFH01000054.1 GCA_002427615.1 Paludibacter sp. UBA5753 | reverse complement strand
ACAAAAGAACGGGATTTTCGGTTTTGATTATCAAACCAATTTGAAACAGTTTTTGTTTATTGCATTAACTTTTATCAACCGACTATAACTAAAAACGACCCTGCTGCAACAAAACAACAGGGTCGGGGATATTTATTAAAGTTATAGAATCTTTGGCTATTTTATCTCGCCACTGCCGATACAAATTTTCGACGCAGCATCATACACCACGCCAAATTGTCCGGGCGCAATGCCCTGTAATTTCTCGTTCGAGATCATGCGATAACCATCCGGCGTATAAAGGATTTTTCCTTTTGTAAATTCAGGCGTATGGCGGATTTTAAACGTTACCTCTTTTTCAGCAATTTCATTTCTCCACGGGTTTTCGGTTATAAAATGGAAATCGCGCATCGAGAATTCGTTGCCGTATTGTGCATCGGCATCAAAGCCTTTCGAAGCCCAAACAATGTTTGCCTCCACATCCTTGCGGATAACATACCACGGTCCGCCCGAAAGCCCAAGCCCTTTGCGTTGCCCGACTGTATGAAACCAGTAACCTTTGTGTTTACCAAGAATTTTTCCGGTTTCGAGTTCCACAATCGGACCTTCTTTTTCGCCCAGATAACGGCGGATAAAATCGTTGTAATTTACCTTTCCCAGGAAACAGATTCCCTGACTATCTGGACGTTTAGAGCTTGGCAAATTGGCTTTTCGGGCAATATCCCGCACCTGACTTTTCATCAAATGGCCGATAGGAAACATCAGTTTCGACACTTGCAGATAATTAATCTGCGCCAGAAAATCAGTCTGATCTTTCACCGGATCTTTTGCGGTAGTCAGGTAAGTTTTACCATTTATTTCGGTAGTGGTGGCATAATGTCCGGTTGCTGTTTTATCAAAATCCTTTCCCACTCTTTGCTCAAATACGCCGAACTTAATGAGCTTATTACACATTACATCCGGATTGGGCGTAAGTCCCTGTTTCACCTTTTTAATGGTGTAATCCACCACATTATCCCAATAATCCTTATGCAAATCGACCACTTCGAGCTTACAGCCATATTTATGGGCGATAAGCGAAGCCATTTCAATATCTTCTTCGGAGGTACAATGCAACAGTTCGTCATCGTCCATACCAATTTTGATATAGAACAAAGTCGGTTTGTAACCTGCTTCATTCAACAAATGCACAACCACCGAACTGTCAACGCCACCCGATAACAAAGCAGCAATATTCATCTATTATTCAATCTTTCTTTTTAAAAACAATTCATGGATTTTTATACCTGAATTTATTTTGCTTTAATGGCTGCAACAATTTTGGTTTCCAGTTCGGCAGCTAATTCCGGATTGTCTTTGATAACTGTTTTTGAGGCATCGCGTCCCTGAGCCAGTTTGGTATCGCCATAACTGAACCAGGAGCCGCTCTTTTTGATAATTCCGTATTCAACTCCCAAATCCAGGATTTCTCCGGTTTTGGAAATTCCTTCGCCAAACATAATGTCGAACTCGGCTTTACGAAAAGGAGGCGCTACTTTGTTTTTCACCACTTTCACGCGGGTCTGGTTACCTATGGCTTCTTCGCCGTCTTTCAACTGGCCGATCTTGCGAATATCCAGACGGACGGAAGCATAAAATTTCAACGCATTTCCACCTGTGGTAGTTTCGGGATTACCAAACATGACCCCGATTTTCTCACGTAACTGGTTAATAAAAATACAGGTAGTATTGGTTTTACTGATATTGGCGGTGAGTTTGCGTAAAGCCTGGGACATCAAGCGGGCTTGCAATCCCATTTTCGAATCACCCATATCGCCTTCCAATTCAGCTTTTGGCGTCAACGCAGCCACGGAATCGATAACCACAATATCCACAGCCGAGGAACGAATCAACTGGTCGGCTACTTCGAGCGCCTGTTCGCCGTTGTCGGGTTGCGAAATCAATAATTCATCGGTATTTACCCCCAGTTTTTCGGCGTAAGCACGGTCGAAAGCATGTTCGGCATCGATAATGGCTGCAATGCCGCCCGCTTTTTGTGCTTCGGCAATGGCATGTATAGCCAGAGTTGTTTTACCTGACGATTCGGGACCGTAAATTTCAATCACCCGACCACGTGGATAGCCTCCCACACCCAATGCTATATTCAAACCGATTGAGCCGGTTGAGATAACGGCTACATCTTCAATTTTGTTGTCGCCCATGCGCATAATGGTGCCTTTTCCGTGGTCTTTTTCTATTTTGTCCATTGCCAACTGCAACGCTTTCAATTTGTCTGAGGACGGTTTTTTCAAATCATCTGCCGGTTTTTCTGCCATAATATTTTTTGTTTTATGTGATTATTTAATAATTTGTTGAGATAAATTATTCATTTATTATTTTTTCAATCATTGCTATGAATTCTTTACTGACAGGGAAAAGTTGTGTAACAGTGTCTGCATCATAATCAAAAAAATCGTTATAATCTCCTTTATGCCTCTTTTCAAACAATTCGGTGTAATGCTTTGCTAACTGTTTGTCTATCTTACCCGTTTTTACAATTAGCTTTCCGAATTGTTGTCTTACTCTGCATGACTCGAAATTTCAACTCCTTCTTTCATCATCAATGCATTTACCGCATAAAAGCATGCATAATACATTCTGTTAATTGCTGTATTCCAAAATTCATTACGGATATGAATTTCAACTTCGTTCAATGTATCATTTGCTTTCTGAAGCTGGTATTTTATATAATCCTGCATCGAATACTCTGTCACAGTAACCTCCCTTCTTTCATTACATTACGATAAAAAGGAGTAATACTGTATTTTGTATTCCATTCATTTTCGGAATAAACCATAGGACTTATAATTTCACCTGTTTCAAATTCCAAATCAAAAAGCGGATAAGTAATTTCCTTTTCATGTTCAGGGGTTATTTTTTCCCTGTTCAACAAAATAAGTAAATCCCAGTCAGAATCTTTCTTGGCAGTTCCTTTTGCTCTCGAACCATATAAATATATTTTGGCAGAAGCATCTTTTTCTTCAACCAAACGTTTAATTTCCATTAATATGTTCTTATTCCCTGTCATTTTATTTTACATGCAATTGCTTTACAAAGATAAAATTAATTCTATCAACTTTATGTTTTTACATGTATATTATTTTGATACAAAGATAATCATTTATTCCATCACTTCGAGTTTCGCAAATTTAAGCAATAAGGATTTAACTCCTTTTTCCCCAAAATCAATTTCTGCTTTTTCGTTTCCGTTATCGATGTAGACATTCAGCACTTTTCCAATTCCAAAGGCCGCATGTTTTACAAATTTGTCCACCGGAATCGATCCGTTCGGAATTGTAACTTTTTCGTTGCTTCCGTTTTCAATTTTCACCAATCTTTTTAGTGTTTGCGGGACAAAAGGTTCCGTCGGGGCAGGTTTGCTGTAAATAGTTTTTCCAAACCGGTTTCGTTCTATTTCCAAATCATCATCCCAATCACTGAACCTGTTTTGTCTCGGTTCAAAATCCTTTTCCTTGGGCGAATCGAGATATTGCGGATCAATATCTTTAATAAACCTGCTCGGATTCGAAAAATTCGTTTTGCCGTTGCGGAACCGCGATTTGGAATAACTGATAAAACAAAGTTCCTCGGCGCGGGTGATGGCTACATAAAACAGCCGGCGCTCTTCTTCAAGTTCCCGTTCACTGCCTACCGTATAAGCCGAAGGAAACAAATCCTCTTCCATGCCGACAATAAATACCGCCTTGAACTCCAAACCTTTAGCAGCATGAACAGTCATCATGGTTACTTTGTCGGCATCCGTTTCTTTGTCGGTATCCTGGTCGGTAAGTAGCGAGATTTCCGAGAGAAAATCGGGCAGGAAAGCCGTTTCATTCTCTTTTTCGCGGGTTTCGCAATATTCATGAATCGCTTTCAGCAACTCCTGTACATTTTCCTGCTTGCTCAGGTTTTCGGGCGACCGGTCGACAAAAGTATCGCTGATAACGCCTGTAATTTTTACAATGCTATTTGCAAGATCATAAGCATTTTGTGTTGTAACCTGCGCCATAAAGACACGGATCATATCGCGAAACTGAGCCAGTTTGTTTGCCGTTCCGGCATTGACAGGTAAATTGTAGCGCAACATATCGGCGAGCACTTCCCACGAACTGACAGCATGCAATTGAGCGCATTCAACAAGTTTATTCACCGTAGTATCCCCAATTCCACGGGCAGGATAATTAATGATCCGTTTCAGCGCTTCTTCGTCGTTCGGGTTACAAACCAACCGGCAATAGGCAATCACATCCTTGATTTCCTTGCGCTGGTAAAACGACAAGCCACCGTAAATCCGGTAAGGAATACCTTGTTTTCGCAAAGCTTCCTCCAATATACGCGATTGCGAGTTGGTACGATACAAAATGGCTACCTGCTGAAAATTGAATTTTTCATTGTATCGCAAATTTGAAATATTCTGTGCCACCACGGTTCCTTCTTCCAAATCGGTAAAAACGCTCAGAATTTTAATCGGTTTCCCCGTTTCTTTTTCCGAAAAAACATTTTTGCGGATTTGAGCTGCATTTTTGTCAATCAAACTGTTAGCAGCATTTACAATGGTTTGTGTGGAACGGTAATTTTGTTCCAGTTTAA
The DNA here is from genome assembly GCA_002427615.1 of Paludibacter sp. UBA5753. Taxonomy (GTDB): domain Bacteria; phylum Bacteroidota; class Bacteroidia; order Bacteroidales; family Paludibacteraceae; genus Paludibacter. Next base: position 11,316 of record DIFH01000054.1, on the reverse strand, counting down.
AGATTTGAGCGTTGTGATACGAATTTTTAAACTGTAAGATATTGTCGATATTAGCGCCACGAAAGGAGTAAATGCTTTGAGCATCGTCGCCCACAACGCATATACGTTCGTGTAGCTCGGCTAATTTTTTCACAATCAGATATTGTGCAAAATTGGTATCCTGATACTCATCCACCAAAATATAACTGAATGCTTGCTGGTATTTCTGCAAAACATCGGGATGATTTCTGAACAAAACATTAGTTTTCAGCAACAAGTCGTCGAAATCCATGGCATCGGCCTGCTTGCACCGGTCGCAATATATTTTATAAATATCGGACAGCATAGGCACACGAGCATTCATATCGGCTTTCATTAAATCGGGATTACCAAGGTAAGCTTCGGGCGTAATCAGGTTATTTTTTGCAAACGAAATTCGTGAATGCACGAAACCGTGTTTATATACTTTTTCGTCAAGTTTCAATTCTTTCACGATGGCTTTGATCAGACTGTTTGAATCGGACGAATCGTAAATAGTGAAATTTTTAGTATAACCGATTTTGTCTGCTTCGTTGCGAAGAATACGTGAAAAAACAGAGTGAAAAGTGCCCATCCACAAATAGCGGGCGGTTCGCTCCCCTACCATTGTGGCAATACGCGCTTTCATTTCGCGGGCAGCCTTATTGGTAAAAGTGAGCGCAAGAATAGAAGAAGGGGCTAAGCCCTTTTTCAACAAATACGCTATTTTATAAGTCAACACGCGCGTTTTCCCCGATCCTGCACCGGCAATTACAAGCGATGCACCATCGATATATTCCACCGCACGACGCTGATTTTCATTTAGTTCGTTTAGAAAATCCATTATTTAATTTGAAAATGTGATGATTTGAATATGTGATGATTAACTTCCAATTTACCGATTAACCAATCAACAAAATTCAAAACACAAAGTTAGTAAATTGCTCCAAACTACACTAAATTAGTTTTCAACAATCGGATTATGTAAATAGAATTTGTTTATAAAGTCCCCTATCTTTGCTCGATTATTAAAAAACTAATCAGAAATCTCCTATGGTGGAGGCATGACGAGTTATTTATTTTAAAAAAATGAGTAAATATATTGATTATCTGAAGTTTGTAGAACCATATAAAGAATCAATCAGAGCCAATGCCGGGTTGATAGCCAAAGAACATGGCGTTGAAATAGAGTTTATGCGTAAATCAGGAGTAAGGAAAAGAATCCATTATTTCAAAAAAAAGATTGAACAACGAGACAGTCATCCAGGTATTGTTCATATCATTTCGGTTCTGGAGACTTGCAATACATTCAATCCCTGACACGACAAAGCGAGAGGAAAAACGTTTTAGAGAGCGGACAAAAGCAAATGTCTGCACTCCTATTTTTATTTCATTGATGAACAGTTGGGTTTAGGATATGTTAACCGGTTAACAACCCAATGAACCGGTTAACAACCCAATGAGCGGATGAACCGAAAAAAAAACTCACTCAAAAAGGCAAATCGCTTCCTTCGCCTGCAGCAGGAGTACCATTGAAGGGAGCAGCCGAAATAGCAGATGTTTGTGTAGACGGTACCACGGTTGCTGCATTTTTATCAACTTTCCAGGCACGGATCGAAGTGTACCAACGTCCGTTATATTCACGGCTTTCGATGTCGAAGCTTACGTTTACAACGTCGTCGATAGCCATTGGAAATTGATCAATTTTATCGTTGAATAAATTGAAACATACTTTTTTGGGATATTGATCGGATGTTTCCAACACATAATCCTGTGAACGCCATATCCCGTTTTTCCCTTCACCGGTTGCCATAGGAAGTACGGCAATAATTTTTCCTGATATTTCCATATATTTTTTTGTTATTTATTTTGGACAGCAAAGATAATCAAGAAAAAATGAAGTACAAGTATAAGTTAACTGATTTTTCGATTGGCTATTTATTTGTCTATTGATTATCAAATAAATAAAATGTAGTAATTTTAAAATAATAAATCACAAAACGGGAAGATTCGTATCTACCGAATGTATTGTGTCGGATATGTCAGTATAAAAATCAAAAGGAGGGGATTGTTTCATTATCCCCCAGTAAGCAAAGAGTTTAAATACATAACAANNATGGCTAATTATTATCAAATTTATTGGGGTGCTGAGTAGTTACCAACTTTTTAAAATAGCGCTTTTACTCTTGTTTTAAGAAAATCTCTGTTAAAATATAATCCTACAATTCCGGAAGCCCAAACCATAATTTTTACATCCATTGTGTGTTGAAAAAATAGACAAGCAACACCACTGGAAATGAGTATTCCGAATGGTGCCCAAAAACCATATTCTTTTTTAATCAGAGAAAAAACTATCAATGGAATAACAATTAAAGCGGTAAGAAATTCAATAGGAATAAAAAATAAAAATATTCCCATTAACGTTGAGGCAGCACGTCCTCCTTTAAAATTAAAGTACAAAGGATAACCGTGCCCTATTATTGCTCCTATACCGATTAGTCCCAGAGAAATTGTGGATAGATTAAAAAAATAATTGGCAAGAAGCATTGGTATGAATGCCTTTAAACTGTCTAAAAGTCCGGCTAAAATGCCCCAAAACTTGCCTATATTTCTAAAAGTATTATAGGCTCCTGGATTATTATTACCTAAGTCCCTGATATCTTCTCCTTTCACCAGTTTTGTAATAACATAGGCAAACAATATCGAACCTATTAGATACCCTGATAACAGGCATATTATATAAGTTAAATAAGTATCCATAATTTTTGAGTTTAAATAGTTATAGCAACAGTATATGACTTTGGTCCGCAATGAACAGCACCGACTAAATCCGCTTTTCCTAAAATAAAATCATCACATGGTATGGTTTTTAATTTTTCTTCAAAATCAAAAAAAGCGTCATTATTATCTCCAAACCCGACAATATTTAAACTCTTAATACTAGTTACCTGTTTTTCAGCCATTTTAGCTTTTATTAAATCAATAATTTGTGAGTTTACTTGCTTGAAAGTTCTTCCTTTTCCAAGCGGAACGAATTGACCTTCTTCATCATCGCCCATAAGGCCAATAATTGGAATAATATGCAAAACGGAGCCCATTAATGCTTTTGCTTTTCCAATTCTCCCCCCTCTATATAGATAGTTCAGATCTGCCATAACATAATAGCTGAATGTATTTTGAACAACTTCCTGTGATAATTTGACAATATCATCCATATTGTCATTCTTTTTAATTACATCAATGACTCCCAGGAGAACATTTCCTATACCTGCCATAACCTGTCTGCTGTCAATATTGATAATCGGAATAGTATTTTCATACATTTCCATTACGTTTTTAGCAATAGCAAAGGTTGCTGCTGACATTACACTGCTCATAAAGACATGAATTATCAGGTCATATTTATCCTTGTTTTTTTCTACTATTTCAATAAGCTCTCCTTTTACAATTGAAGATGATTTTGCAACGACTTTTTCTTTCAGATATTTTTCATTTAGCCATTGCGCTGTGTATTCGTTACTTTCGCGATATTCTTTATCGTTTACTATAACAGGAAATTTTAAAATTTCGATGTCAGGATAATCTATTTGCTCTTTAGAAAGACCAATCATATCGCCTGTGATAATTAAAATTTTCTTGTCCATTTTTTTTTAAATTTATTCAAAAGTTATATAATAATTATATTGATATTGGCCACCGTAATATTCTTCAAATTCAAAATCAGGAAATGTTTTTTTCAGCTTCGGAATAAGGTTTTCTTCTTTTCTTGCAGGAATACCTTTGTATAATGATATCAGACTTTCCTCTTTTATCAGTTTTTTAATTGTATTAATGATAAGTGTTTCAATATTTTTATCAGAAAGAATAATTTTCCCGTTGTAAACTGTGAAAAAATCATTTTTGTTTACTTTTTTACCATCTTCCGTTACAGCATCTCTGACAGCCCTGGCAATTCCACAAAAACGAATATCATCAAGACTATTCATAATTGACTCAAGCGTATTGGTAATATCCAATTCTTTTGAAATATTCATCATCATACTAATCAGGGAGATTACATTATTAGATTCAACAATATTAACATTTGATTTACTGAGTGAAGCAGCATATTTGAGCGCCATTAGAATGTCTTTATCATCGGCAGCAACGATTATATTTTTTGTTCTCAATCTGTTTAACTCTTTCACGATACGTTCAACAGACGGCTTATTTTTTCCATAGCAGAATACATCATCGGTGCCGAGTTTCTTAAGAATTTCAGCAAATCCTTTACCGGAGACAATACAAAAAACACTTTTTTCTCTTTCATAATCAATAGTATCATCACTTATGAGGTTTCTGTGTTGTTTTTTCATGTCATCTACTTTGGTAAATATAAGTTCGCCGTATTTTGAAACATCTTTAAAAACGGATTCCGGTTTATTTGTATGTATATGAACTTTATATTTATCGCCACTGCTAAGTATTATCAGGCTGTCTCCGTACCCGTCAATAATCTTTTTTATTTGTTCCTTCGATGATATTTTGTCTGTTTCTAAAACAAATTCAGTACAATATTTAAATTTAATTTCCGGATTCCATGAATTTTTCATGTCTTCCAAATCATTGATAATTGCTTTCTTATTTAAAAGTCTACTCCCGTTGCTTTGTAAATTATTAATGAAATGCTTAACATCTTCAATTATATTACGCAATCTTAGATTATGCAACTTTTCTACATCAATACTCGGAAGCAAATCTGCAATAGAATTTTTATTAAAATTTGCAAAATTTCCATTAAGAAACTTTTTTATATTTTTGTTTATATTAATTATAATTGAAACAGGTAAGCTATTAAGCGATGATCCGTTAAAATTTAATTCCCTGTTAATTCCCTGAAGAATAATAAGAAATCCCGCGCCACCGGAATCTACAACACCGGCTTGTTTTAATACAGGCAACATATCCGGAGTTTTTTTAAGAACTTCCTTTAAATAAGGGATACATTTTTTTATAATAATTGAAGGGTCATCATCTTCCTTCATAATTTCACCATACTTTTCCTTAAACTCACGCATTAAAGTAAGCATAGTTCCTTCCTTTGGATTTTCAGTACCTTCGTAAGCATTTTTATATCCGTTTTCAAGAGCTCTAAATATATTATCCTTAGAAAAGTCGTTATTCTCAATTACTTGGGAGATGCCCTGACAATAAAGAGATAAAATTACTCCTGAACACCCGCGACTGTTGAGGAGCATTTGTTCTGCAAAATTTTTCAAATATTCCCCTGTTGAAATTGATTCTTCTTCATAATTATGCATATTTGCCAATGCACCTTGTAGGGTCAGCGTCATATTAAGGCCGGTATCGCCATCCGGAACAGGAAAAACATTTAACCTGTTTATATATTCTTTGTGCCGATGGAGATACTTATAAATATTTTCTATTCTTTCTCTTATTACTGCTGTTCTATTTTCTGTTTGCATCATAGAAGCTTTGTTTTAAAATTGATAATACTATTTCTTGCAGCGAATCTTCCTGTTTCTACTAGTTCTTCAGATTTGAAGAAATCAAAAGTCCCACAAGAATAACGTGAAATGTTTATGAGCAAATCAGGTTTGTATTTCACTATATTCATGACAAATAAAATTGTATGTGAGTGGACTTGTAGATTTGTTTAATAATTTGAAATAATTTAGTTAGTTATTGTTATTTTTAGACATTGTTTCATGAAGTTTATTTCTAAATTCTTTGATTTTTTTCTTGTAACCAATGTGATAATTTTTATGTTTTTCTTTCTATATCTGTATCTTGTGTACTATAATAGTGCATTTACTTCTGCTTTAACAAATTAAAGATTTAACATTTGTGTATACGACTTTAAGTTATGTATGCGAACTAATAGTCCGCATTTATTTACTATATCAGATTGACTTTATTTAGTGTTTGCAAGAAAACGCCAATCTCAGCGTTACAATCACATCAAAAACTACTCATCCCGACTTGGCGGGACTCCGTGTTTTCGCTGCTTCGTGCGCCTTGACCTTGACGTTTTCTTATCAAACACTGAGTTTTCTTTTAAGCATTATTTAGTTGTATCGCTTGTATCCTACCCTATGGTAAAATTGTCAATTCTCAAAGTAGTTCGTATATCTAACTCGTTAAATTTGAGTTGAAATGTTCGTTTTCTGTTTATGTGAAAAAAAGTTTTTAAAAGTAGAAACTTTTTTTCACATAAACGATACATTTTTTAATTAATTTCCAATTAATCTAACGGACTTTTTATTTGTTCGAATCCTTTGGTTGTTATAGGTATAACTCTCGGTTGTTTTTTTGTTTTGATGACCCGGTAGATTTTGAATATAGCGCAAATCGACGCCGGCTTCGGGCAAATAGGTGGCAAACAAATGTCGTAAAGCGTGAACAGTGATTATTCATTATTCCGCTTCTTTCGTTTACTCGTTCAGGTATGCTTATTTGGCACGGATCACAAATCCGCGCCAACAGGGATAATGTTTTCTCCCTATTCATATATTATTGCCGTTCTTTCCACTTTACCAAATTAAAGATTTAACCACAATAAGCACAATAGAAAATATAAATCAAAGATAAAAAGGACACAACAGACAAATACCTATCGATATTTTAAGATATAATACCCTATAATTATACTGAAAGCATTGTGAACTATTTATTCTATTGTGGTTTAAATATTTTTTAAGTTTTATTTTAGTAAAGTATAATTATTAAAGTAGAAATAGTAAACCGGCAAATGATTTTAATTTCATTTGCCGGTAAAGGTTAGGTATATCACTATTACAAACTTATAAACTTACAAATTTTTCAAAACGGGTTCACGGCTTTTTTCGTAACCCGTAAAAGAACCTGATTTGGTTTCTTTTACGGGTATTGAAGATACAAACAGATAATAAATGAGAATTTATGAAATTCTGAACCGTAGCGCTAACCGGTATCGAAGTAAGTCATAAACAGATAAGAAAAAAACAGAAATTCAGTCAAAAAGAAATATGCTGGCAGTTATGATTAATGATTCGGTAAAGTCTTATTTTAAAAAGCAACACAATTATTGGGGTCGGTTGCTTTTTTGGGTGGAATAATGATAATGGGATCATCATCCGGATCGCTGTTCGGTAATTCGAATCCCATTAAGTAGAACCGGTTATCTAACATCGAACCTGCTGACACTGTGTTTTCGGTTCTTGTGCTTTTTTTCTTCATAGGAATTAATTGAGTTTTTATTACTGAATAATTTAAGCGCTTAAATATGATGAATAATTTCGCAGCAAAGTAATACAAAATAGTGCGGTTTTTTTTCGAAAAAGCTATATTTATTTTATATACATCGCTTTTGAAATGTATGTTTAATGTATTGAAAAACAAATATATATAAATTTTAAAATTAACACTTATATATACAAGCCGTTTTTCGTGGTTATTTAAGTTAAAAAATGTCAGAAATTGCGGAGGAACTCGATAAGGTTTTCGTTGTTTTCGAGTTGAAGTTTCTTGCGGAGCCGGCTGCGATGTATGTTGATGGATTCGTACCGGACATCGAGTATGGTGGCTATCATGCCTGTGTCGAAGCCCGCCAACAGCATACAACAAATGAGGATATCGCGTTGGGTGAGTTGCGGATATTTTTCGGACAGTCGGTTTGATATGTTTTTGTAGATGCTGTCGGTATGGATAATGATTTCTTCCTCTATTTTGCTTACTGACGATCGTGTTTTATCCAGGATATTTCTTTTCCCTTTGCTTGATTCGCTGCGGTATTGTTCTACGTTTTGCAGCAATACATATTGCATGCGCGTCTGGCGCTGCAGTAAGTCGTTGTTTTCGTTGGCTTTTTCGAGCAGCGCTTTTTCCTGTTCGTTGAGTTGCTGCTGGATAGTCAACTGATGTTTTTTTGTCTGGAATCTCCAGTTGAGAAATACTATTACGATAATGCTTGTTAACAGCAGAAAAACAAGAATCATAATTCCTTTTTGTTTGTTTTTGATAATCAGGTTTTTGTTTTCGACCGACAAATGTTCGTAGTGATATTTTTTTTCGAGTCCGGCAAAGCTGTTTTTCAGGCTGTGTTTGTATATCGAATCCTTGATTGTTATAATTTTTTTGGCATAATACAAAGATTTCGGGAGGTTTTGTTCTTTTTCATAAATCTTTTGCCAGAGTAAATAGTAATCGGTGGTCATTATATCCAGATGCTTCACCTTATTCAGATAATACTTTGCTGAATCGAGCCGGTTAATTTTTACAAACGTTTTGCCAATCAGATACCATTTGTTGTAATCATATATTTCGCAGTTGGTAACCGGAGCCTTGCGATAATAATACAGGGCTTTTTGATAATCTTTTTGATGAAAAGCGTTGTTGCCAAGTCCTTTGTATATGGTGGACGTAAGCACTATGTCGTTGAGCGGTACGGCCAGTTTTTCGGCCGTGGAATAGTACGCCAGCGCACTGTCGGGTTCCCTGGCTGCCGAATAGCTGTACCCGATACTGATTGCAGCCAGTACCGAATTGTATGTGTCGTTGGCTTTGACAAAAACCTGATATCCTTTTTTATTGTACGCAATCACGCTGTCCATTTGATTTTGCGATTGGTACATGTCAGCCTTATCACAATACACAAGTCCCTGCAATTTGTAGTTGTCGGTCATTTCGGCGAATTCCTGCGCTTTCAGCAAAGCATCGGCCTGCGCCTCGGCGTTGCCCCTGTTGTGGGCGCACCTGCCGGAATACAGCCATGCATATCCGGCACGGATGGGTTCTTTTTTGTCGTAGTAGTTGGCAGCAATGGAAATCAGCGAGTCGGATTCTATCTTGATATCGTTTTTATCGTAAGCTTGGCTCATAAGCAGGGCATACAAGGCTTTGTCGGCAGGATTGATCAGCTGGATTCGTCTTATTCCTCTCAGTACTTTCAGCGCTGAATCGGGAGATGTTTCCATCAGTTCTTCGGCTGTTTTGAGCTCGCCGGGTATAAGCGAACAACCGAAAAAACAAAGGCAAATAAGCGGAAATATGTAAACGCGGAAACCTGAAATCATACACATTACTTAAAATATACCGGCAAATTTACTTAATTTATCCAATAAAAATAAATGAATTGAAACGAAAAAATACAATAAAGTGAAAATAGAGAGGCTCTAAAGGTCTTCAATTGCCGACAATGCCTTTTCGACCGCTGTCAGAATCGAGGAATGCCCATTATTTCCGCTCAATCTCCCTCAGATTTTCCATTTTCTTTTTAGCCAGGAATCCGTAGATATTCTCCAAATGCTCTGTTACGCGTTGATTTCCAAACTCGAAAACTTTAGTAACCAATCCATCCAGAAAATCACGGTCGTGCGAAACAACAATCAGCGTTCCATCAAAATCGACCAAAGCCTGTTTCAGGATATCTTTGGTTCTCATATCCAGATGGTTGGTCGGCTCGTCGAGAATCAGCAGGTTTACAGGCTCAAGCAACAGTTTCAATAAAGCTAATCGCGTACGCTCACCGCCCGAAAGTACCTTGACTTTTTTAAACGATTCTTCGCCTCCAAACATAAATGCACCGAGTAAGTCTTTGATTTTAGTGCGAATATCGCCCACGGCAATATCATCAATCGTTTGATAAACAGTCAGGTTTTCGTCGAGCAACGATGCCTGATTTTGCGCAAAGTAACCGATTTTTACATTATGCCCCAGCGTAAGTTTGCCATCATGTTCAATTTCACCCATGATGGATTTGACAAGCGTCGATTTTCCTTCCCCGTTTTTACCGACAAAAGCAATTTTTTCCCCTCGTTCGATCATAAAACTGGCATTGGCAAAGATGCGTTTTTCTCCATAAATTTTCCCTACATTTTCTGCGGTGACAGGATAATTTCCCGAGCGGGGCGAAGGTGGAAATTTCAGTCGCAAACGGGATGAATCCACCTCATCAACTTCGATTGGCACAATCTTTTCTAACATTTTTACACGCGATTGCACTTGTAACGTTTTTGAATAGGTTCCTTTGAAACGTTCGATAAACTCAGTGGTTTCGGCAATCATTTTTTGTTGCTCTTCGTATTGTTTTTGTTGCTGTTCCCGTCGTTCCTTACGCAATTCGAGGTAGTGTGAGTATTTGGCTTTGTAGTCGTAGATACGGCCCATGGTTATTTCTATGGTACGGGTTGTGATATTGTCAATAAACGTGCGGTCGTGCGAAATAACAACAACAGCTTTAGCCGAATTTACCAGAAAATCTTCGAGCCATTGGATGGATTCGATATCCAAATGATTGGTGGGTTCATCAAGTAAAATAATATCCGGTCGGCGAAGCAATATTTTTGCCAACTCGATGCGCATACGCCAACCGCCACTGAATTCCGAAGTTTTACGAGTGAAATCCTCTCGCGAAAATCCCAAGCCGAGCAATGTTTTTTCGATATCGGCATCGTAGTTTATTTCTTCAATGCTGTAAAACTGCTCGCTCAATGTCGAAATTTTTTCGATAAGTTCCATATAACTATCCGAATCATAGTCGGTTCTGGCGGATAATTCTTCGTTGATGGTTTCGATTTGCTTTTCCATTTCGGTAATAGCCGAAAAAGCCTGGGCAGTTTCATCAAAAACCGTGCGTGTGTCTTCGGTAAGTAAGTGTTGTGGCAGATAAGCCACTATCGTATCTTTGGGATACGAAACAGAACCTTTTGAAGGTTCACGAATACCTGCCAGTATTTTTAATAGAGTGGATTTCCCCGCGCCATTTTTTCCCATCAGGGCGATGCGATCTTTCTCATTGATTACAAATGAAATATCCTGAAAAAGCGTTTGTCCGTTGAATTCGACTGTAAGTCCGTCGGCTGATAACATGTGTGTAATTTACAATTAAATTATTTGCGATTTACAGTTTGTTTGCACAGAGAGAACATCGCAAATCATTGATAAAGTGGTTATTTCTTTTTTTTATCTCGGCGAGAGTTTCACTCTAAGTGAAGCCTTCGCTTTTCGTATGATTCCTAATCTGGACAAACCAGAACCAAAAAGGTAGAACGCAAATATCGCAAATTCTCGCAAATATAGGCTGATATTTCCTATATTTTTATTATACTTTAAATGACTGATATTTGAATATTGTGCCAAAAAATACACGAATTTGTAAGATAAGGTACTAAGGATAAATATACGATGAGTTTTTAAACTCAATTCTATTTTGACACATTAGATAGGGTCTGCTGAAAAACTATTTTATGCCACGGAGTGGCTAAATGTGAATAACCCGCAGTGAGCGTAGCGATACTGGGGGATGTTGAATAACCAAGAACCCCAGCCCCGAAGCGGGCT
>DIFH01000111.1 GCA_002427615.1 Paludibacter sp. UBA5753 | reverse complement strand
CTATGGTATGCGGTATATTCTGGGGCTTGCTTTACAAGTATAATAAAAACTTAGTAACATTGATCATTTCACATGCGGTGTGGGATGTTTCAGTATTGATTCTTTTTCCGATTTTGTAGAGCAAAGATAAAAGAGCAAAAACAATGCATAATTTTAGGAAATTAGATATTTGGACTAAATCAATGAATTTGGTAACTGAAATTTATCAGCTGACAAATACATTCCCAAACCATGAACGATTTGGTTTGATGTCCCAAATGCAGCATGCAGCTGTTTCTATTCCAACAAATATTGCTGGAGGTTCTGCAAAAACAAGTAATAAAGATTTTGCACGATTTTTAGAAATCTCAATTGGGTCTTTGCTTGAGTTGGAAACTGAAATAACAATTGCTTTAAACTTAAAATATATAGATTCATTGGTTTTTGAAAATATTCAGAATAAAATCATTGAGCTTCAAAAAATGATAACAGGATTTAAAAACAAACTGGATTAAGATATTTTTTCAATGACAACGGTATTTGTCTTTGTTCTTTGTTCTTTAATCTAATAATCTTAAAAAAATGAAACCAAATTTCAACAACATCGATATTAAAAATATCACAACAACTGCGGTAGCACCCAAAGTTGACAGTTCATGGTTAACTCCGGAGCTGATCCCTGTAAAGCCATTTTATACCAAAGACGATTTGGAAGGCATGGAGCATTTGAATTATGCTGCAGGACTTCCACCTTATTTACGGGGTCCTTACAGCGTGATGTACGCCATGCAACCCTGGACAATCCGTCAGTATGCAGGTTTTTCAACTGCCGAAGAATCAAACGCATTCTATCGTCGTAACCTCGCTGCAGGTCAGAAAGGGCTTTCGGTGGCATTCGACTTGGCAACTCACCGTGGCTACGATGCCGATCACGAACGTGTGGTGGGCGATGTTGGTAAAGCGGGAGTTTCTATTTGTTCGGTGGAAGACATGAAAGTATTGTTCGATGGTATTCCGTTGAATAAAATGTCGGTTTCCATGACTATGAACGGCGCTGTGCTTCCTATTCTGGCATTTTATATTAACGCCGGACTGGAACAGGGTGCAAAACTCGAAGAAATGGCCGGAACCATCCAAAACGACATTCTGAAAGAATTTATGGTACGTAATACCTACATTTATCCGCCGAAATTCTCGATGAAGATTATTGCTGATATTTTTGAATATACTTCGAAAAATATGCCTAAGTTCAATTCCATTTCCATTTCGGGTTACCACATGCAGGAAGCAGGCGCTACAGCCGATATCGAACTGGCTTACACACTGGCCGATGGACTTGAATATTTACGTGCTGGAGTAAATGCCGGCATGGATATCGATTCTTTTGCGCCGCGTTTGTCATTTTTCTGGGCTATCGGGATGAATCACTTTATGGAAATTGCCAAAATGCGCGCTGCCCGTATGTTGTGGGCTAAAATCGTAAAACAGTTCAATCCTAAAAATCCGAAATCACTGGCATTGCGTACACACTCGCAAACTTCAGGCTGGTCGTTGACCGAACAGGATCCGTTCAACAACGTGGGTCGTACCTGTATTGAAGCTATGGGAGCTGCGTTGGGTCACACCCAATCGCTTCACACCAATGCGTTGGACGAAGCCATCGCCCTACCAACTGATTTCTCGGCCCGTATCGCCCGTAATACTCAAATTTATATCCAACAGGAAACCGATATTTGCCGTGAAGTAGATCCGTGGGCAGGTTCGTATTATGTGGAGTCGTTAACCAACGAACTGGCTGAAAAAGCATGGGCGTTGATCGAAGAAGTGGAAAAACTCGGAGGTATGGCTGCGGCTATCGAGACCGGTGTTCCTAAAATGCGTATCGAAGAAGCCTCGGCTCGCACACAAGCCCGTATCGACTCAGGAAATCAAATTATAGTTGGTGTAAATCAGTTCCGTTTGGAAAAAGAAGCTCCGATCGATATTTTGGAAGTTGATAACACGGCGGTTCGTATTCAACAAATTGAACGATTGAAACAATTGCGTGCCAACCGTAACGAAGCTGCTGTTCAAAAAGCATTGGCAGCCATTACCGAATGTGCTAAAACCGGAAACGGTAACCTGCTCGAACTTGCCGTTGAAGCAGCCCGCGTGCGCGCTTCTTTGGGAGAAATATCCGATGCCTGCGAAGCAGTTGCAGGACGTTATAAAGCAACCATTAGAACAATATCAGGCGTGTATTCATCAGAAACTAAAAACGATGCAAGTTTTCAGAAAGCTTGCGAGTTGACAGAGCAATTTGCTAAAAAAGAGGGCCGTCGTCCGCGTATCATGATTGCCAAAATGGGTCAGGATGGACACGACCGTGGTGCAAAAGTTGTAGCTACCGGTTATGCCGACTGCGGATTTGACGTGGATATGGGACCTTTGTTCCAGACTCCGGCCGAGGCAGCAAAACAAGCCGTGGAAAACGACGTGCATGTAATGGGTATTTCTTCGTTGGCTGCTGGTCACAAAACTTTGGTTCCGCAGGTAATTGCCGAACTGAAAGCATTGGGCCGTGAAGATATTATCGTTATTGCCGGTGGAGTAATTCCTGCTCAGGATTATGATTTCCTTTACAAAGCCGGAGTGGCGGCTATCTTTGGCCCGGGAAGTCCAGTTGCGAAAGCAGCTTGCACTATTATGGAGATTTTGTTGGAAGAATAATCACCCCTTAATCCCCTCTCCTCAAGGAGAAGGAAATGAAAAAACGGACTTGCCTCAAACTAAGACAAGTCCGTTTTTTTTATAACTAAAATTATTTTTAGTATTGTTCCATTTCGCTCGGGAAATCACCCGATTTTACGTCGGTTACGTAATGTTCAATCGCTTCATTCATTATTTTCTGTAAATTAGCATACCGCCGGAGAAAACGTGGAGAAAAGTCCTGGGTTAATCCTATCATATCATGTAGAACCAATACCTGGCCATCAACACCCCCACCGGCTCCGATACCGATTACGGGAATGGTGAGTTCCATAGCAACTTGTTTGGCAAGTTTAGCCGGAATTTTTTCCAAAACAACGGCAAAACAACCGGCTTCCTCAAGCAAGTGTGCATCCCGGATTAGTTTTTCTGCTTCGGCTTCTTCCTGTGCCCTTACTGTGTACGAACCGTATTTATTGATTGATTGCGGCATTAATCCGAGATGACCCATAATAGGTATTCCGGCGCTTAATATTCTTTTTACAGATTCGATTATTTCTTCTCCTCCTTCAAGTTTTAAGCAGTCTCCATGCGTTTCTTTCATAATGCGAATGGCAGAGGCTAATGCTTCTTTTGAGTTGCCCTGATACGAACCAAAAGGCATATCGATTACTACCAAAGCCCTGTTTACCCCTCTGACAACTGATTTAGCCAGAAAAATCATTTGATCCAATGTGATGGGTAAAGTAGTTAAATTTCCGCACATTACATTTGATGCTGAGTCGCCTACCAGTATTATATCTACCCCTGCTTTATCAACAATGGATCCCATTGTGTAATCGTAAGCAGTGAGCATACTGATTTTCTCACCCCGTTTTTTCATCTCTATTAATCGTTGGGTAGTTACTCTCCGGATGTTTTCATTATGTATTGACATGTCCTGATTTTGTTATGTTTTTTAGTGTTTGCAAAGATATGGAATATATTTTCATTTTGCAATTACATTTGCCCAATATCGCGGTACCAAATATAAGTTTCAGAAAATTAAAATGATATTCGTATTAGGAGTAATATTTTGAGCGTTAATTTTTTAGTTTATACTTTTTTTTCGGTTTTTAAAATTATCTTTGTAATCTGTTTGAAAAAACAGAGAAAAAATTTGTTAGGAAATGAAAGATAAACTCAATTTTTTGAAGAATACGGATATATTTTCACATATTGTTTATTTAAAATATTTGCCGCGCTGGCTTGTTTTGCTGGCTGATATTTTATTATGTGTTATAGCCTATTACATTTCATTTTATTTGTCAACAAAGTTAATGTTAAATGAACCGGATCATCATGTGCTGAATTTTTTTCAGCGTAACTTTATTGTTTTAGGTTTCCAGATTGTTTTGTTTTGGGTTTTCCATACTTATTCAGGCGTTCTCAGGTATTCGGGTTATGTAGATGCAGTGAAACTTTTATTCGCTGTTTTTGCCAATATTATAATTCTGTCGGTCATAAATTTTCTTTTCCGGCATTTTGAAAATATAGTACTTTTTTATTATCCGGAGCTTTTAATTTATGCCGTAATTTCTTTTCTGTTACTTTTTTTAGTTCGCCTTGGGGTTAAAACCATGTACGATTTTTTATCCCAAAACATGGGGCAAATTACTCCGGTTATGATATACGGAACAAAATCGGTTGCAGTTGGTATAGCCAAAATGCTTCAATCAGGGCAAGATGATGTTAAATATAAACTGGTAGGATTTATCGACGAAGATAAAGCAGTATGTGAACGCGTTATTATGGGGGTTAAAGTTTATCATTTGAATGAGGAGACGTTGAAAAAGATAGTAATTAAAAAAGCTAAAGCTATTATTGTATCCCCTGTAAAGATGAAAGAAATCAATCCGGTAATTGATTTGGATATATTCCTGAATAATAATTTGTCGATATTAACTTTTCCTCCCATGAGTATATGGACGAATGAAATACCTAATATCAAGCAAATCAAGTCGGTTCAGATTGAGGATTTGCTGGAACGTCCTAAAATAAATATTTCTACCGAAAACATCGAAAATCAGCTTAAATCGAAGGTGGTGTTAATTACAGGGGCAGCCGGGTCCATCGGAAACGAAATCGTACATCAGGTGGTGCCTTTCAAACCGCAACTGATAGTATTGCTCGATCAGGCTGAAACGCCCATGCATTCATTAAAACTTGAACTTGAAGATAAATATCCCAACCAGAATTTCAGTTTGATTTTAGGAGATGTACGCAATAAGGAACGAATGGAATACATGATGGATTTGTATCGTCCCGATTTTGTTTATCATGCAGCAGCGTACAAACATGTGCCTTTGATGGAAGATAATCCTGTCGAGAGTATTCAGGTTAATGTGTTGGGTACCAAAAATCTGGCTGATCTGGCTGTGAAATATAAGGTTCAACGCTTCGTAATGGTATCAACCGATAAAGCGGTGAACCCAACGAATGTTATGGGAGCTTCAAAACGGATTGCTGAAATTTATGTTCAGTCTTTATTTCGGAAACTTCAGTCAGAAGGTAATGACGTTACAAAATTCATCACCACTCGTTTTGGAAATGTTTTAGGATCAAATGGTTCGGTAATTCCTTTATTTAAAAGCCAGATTGAAAAAGGAGGTCCGGTTACGGTAACGCATCCCGAAATAATCAGGTATTTTATGACAATACCCGAAGCTTGTATGTTGGTGCTCGAAGCAGGGGTAATGGGCGAAGGTGGCGAGATATTTATTTTTGATATGGGCAGTCCGGTGAAAATCGTGAACCTGGCGCGTAAAATGATCAGATTAGCAGGATACATTCCCGAAGTGGATATTAAAATTGAATATACAGGATTACGACCTGGAGAAAAATTATACGAAGAACTCTTAAATAACAAGGAAATAACAACAAAAACGCATAATCCCCAAATAATGATAGCTAAAGTACAGGAATATGATTATGAAACTGTTTCAGCTGAAATTGATGAATTAATTCATTATAGTTTCTTGTGTAAAAGTTTTCTTACAGTATCGCAAATGAAAAAAATTGTTCCTGAGTTTAAAAGTAAAAATTCTCAGTACGAGCGCCTTGATGTTTAATCCATCTGCATAAGATACTTTTTGAGACTCTTTGATTATCAATATTTTTCAAACAGATTCCTTAACAAGTATTTCAAACCCATTCGGAACATATATATGATTTCTGTTGAACAACTTACGATTGATTTTGGAGGTTCTCTTCTTTTCGATGAAATTAGTTTTTTAGTAAATCCTAAGGACAGAATTGCTTTAGTCGGTAAAAATGGAGCAGGCAAAACCACGCTTTTACGTATTTTTGCCGGAAAACAATCGCCTACCAAAGGGAGAATAACCATACCAAAAGATATGACCATTGGTTATCTGCCTCAGCACATGATTCATAACGAAGGCACAACCGTAATGCAGGAAGCTGAAAAGGCTTTTGAACATATCACGGATTTGCAGGCTGAAATTGAACGGATGAATCAGGAACTGGCTGACAGAACAGATTATGAGAGTGACGAATATCACAGGTTAATTGATAAATTGTCGCACGCCAACGAACACCTGCAAATTATAAGTAACGGTAATTTTTATGCTGAAATAGAAAAGACTTTATTGGGATTAGGTTTTTTACGTTCCGACTTCGAACGTCAGTGTTCCGAGTTTAGTGGAGGTTGGCGTATGCGCATCGAATTGGCTAAAATCTTGTTGCTTAGCCCGGATGTTTTATTGCTCGATGAGCCTACCAACCATCTTGATATAGAGTCAATCCAATGGCTCGAGAATTTCCTGGTTACTTGCGGAGGTGCAATTTTACTCGTGTCGCACGACCGTGCTTTTATCGATGCAGTAACCGAACGAACGATTGAGATTTCGCTTGGGAAAATATATGATTATAATGTAAATTATTCAAAATATGTTCAGTTGCGTAAAGAACGCCACGAGCAACAAGTACGGGCTTACGAAAACCAGCAAAAACTGATACAGGAAACAGAAGATTTTATCGAACGGTTCAGGTACAAAGCTACAAAAGCCGTGCAGGTTCAGTCGCGTATCAAACAGCTTGATAAACTTGAAAGACTTGAAGTGGATATGGAGGACAACTCCCGTTTAAGTCTGAAATTTCCTCCTGCAGTCCATTCAGGGATTATTCCTGTCGAAATGGAACATTTGTCTAAGGCTTACGGTTCACATTTGGTGCTCGATAATATTGGCATGATTATCAACAGGGGTGAGAAAGTGGCTTTTGTGGGCAAAAATGGTGAAGGAAAATCAACGCTTGTGAAATGTATAATGAACGAAATTGAATATTCCGGAAAACTAAAACTCGGGCACAATGTAAAAATAGGTTATTTTGCACAAAATCAGGCTTCGTTGCTCGACGAAAACCGGACGGTTTTTGAAACGATTGATTTTGTGGCTGTAGGCGATATCCGTACGAAAATCCGTGATATACTCGGTGCGTTTATGTTTGGTGGCGAGGCATCGGATAAGAAAGTGAAAGTGCTTTCGGGCGGTGAACGCAGTCGCCTGGCCATGATTCGTTTATTGCTCGAACCTGTGAATCTGTTGATTCTTGATGAACCTACCAATCACCTCGATATGCGTTCAAAAGATGTTCTGAAAGAAGCGATCAAGGCTTTTGATGGAACCGTAATCGTGGTTTCGCACGACCGTGAATTTTTGGATGGTTTGGTTACCAAAGTGTATGAATTTGCCAATAAAAAGGTGCGTGAACATTTAGGCGGAATCTATGAGTTTTTGCAGTATAAAAAAATGGACAGCTTACGCGAACTCGAAATTTCAAATTCGCTGAAAGCAGAGAACGAAAGTGTTGATAAGTCTGCTTCGGAAAATAAACTGAGTTACGAAGCGCGAAAGGAACAAAACAGGAAAATTCGCAAAGCCGAAAAGGATGTTGAAGAAGTTGAAAAACAAATATCAGGTTTGGAAACCGAACTCGAAAGTATGAACAAGCAACTTGAATTACCTGAATTTGCTTCCGACAGCGATTTTATTTTGTTGTATCAAAAGAAACAACGTGAACTGGAACATAAAATGTACGAATGGGAAATTCTGGCTGAAGTGCTTGAAAATTTGAAATATTAATTAGGGGCTACTGAAAAACTAAAAAGAAGAAATAGGGACACGGATTCAGCGGATTCAGCGAAATACCGCTGATAATTTTTAAACTGATTTTTTTGATAAACCGAAATGGATAAGTACCCATAGTCTTAAATATCTGCTGTTTTCGAAGAAAACATAATCAGAAACAAATCCGTAAATAATTTTAAAAATCCGCTGAGGTCCGCTGAATCCGCGTTCCTGTTATTTTGTTTTTGATGCATAATTTTTTATGACTATTTTCAATTTTCTTTGCATCAAATGATTGAAATATGTAATGTAATTTAATGTGTTTTAATTGATTGTTGGTTTATCAGCAGACCCTAATTAGTTAAGCAAATTGAGTTGATCAGGGTTGTTAAAATGATTACGTTCAAAAGTTTGATAACTCGCTTTACGAACTTTATAAACTTGCGAAACACGAAACGAATTTATGCCAACATTATATTTGATCCCGACTTCGCTGGG
>DIFH01000115.1 GCA_002427615.1 Paludibacter sp. UBA5753 | reverse complement strand
TACACCCAAAATGGATTATATTATGTAGTATTATCACATATATAAACGAGTTGTGCCTCATTGTAGAAAAGCCGACTGCACATTCAAGCACATTTGGTTTTTGCCGTCACACAAAGCCTAATCAAAAAACTAAAAGAGTTTGAATTTTGCCAAAACTCGACAGAAACTGAAACGAGATGTTAAAAAAGATAACTTTAAAAGGAGAACAAAAAAAGGTGCTATTCTTACCACCGACAAACCCTATTCAAATTAAGGGAGTAGCGGGCAGTGGCAAGACAACTGTTGCATTATATAGAGCAAAACACCTATTAGAAACGCAAAACACTCTTTTTCAAGAAGCTAAAATTGTAATTTTCACTTTTAATAAAACATTAGCAGCCTACATCAGAGAAGTAAGTCCTTATATAAATGGTGGGTATCAGAAAGACTCTGACGAGCTAAAACCTAAAACGCCAGATGGACTAAATGTAGCGATTGTTAATTTTCACAGTTGGGCATATCATTTTGCAGGAATTGGGCACAACACAACAGTTATGCAATGGGAACAGATTGAAATTATAGATAGCATAAAAAGTTCATTAACATCAACAAGCTCAAACGTATTAAGTAAAAGTTCTGAGTTTTTTCAAGAAGAAATTTCTTGGATTAAAGGGAAACTTTTTAATTCAAAAACGGAGTATTTAGATGAAAAGCGTATTGGAAGGGGTACTTCGGATAGAGTTACTGCAATTGATAAAGAAGTAATATGGAATGTTTACATAAAATACAATCAAGAGTTAAAAAACAGGGGAAAAGTTGATTTTGACGATTATGCGATAAATAGTTTACAAAAAATTGAAAACGACCCATTTTGGAAACCACCCTTTACTCATATAATTATTGATGAAGCACAAGATTTGAACAAAGCTCAAATTCTAGTTATTTCAAAATTAGTGTCTCAAGAAACAGAGAGTATTACAATTATAGCAGATGCTGCTCAAAGGATTTTTAAAAGTGGTTTTACTTGGTCGGAAGTTGGTTTAAATGTTCGGGGTGGTAGAACTATAGAATTCAAAAAGAATTATAGGAATTCTGTACACATTGCTAGGGCAGCACTTTCTTTGTTGGAAAATGAAGAAGATAAGTCAGAATTCACAGAAGTTGAAACGGCACTTTCAGGCGGCGAAAAACCAATTGTAGCCCTTTTTGAAGATTTCGATGAACAACTTGCCTATTTAAATGGAGAGTTACAAAACCTGAAAAATCAAGGAAAAATAAGTAGTACGATTGTTTTACACAGGACTAATGATGGTGTAAGAAGGATTCAAAACTACTTGAATAATAACGGTTTTCAAACAGAACTTGTAAAATCAAATCAGCCTGTAAACTACAATAGCAATAGCATAAAAATTTGTACTATGTCGTCCATAAAAGGACTAGAGTTTAATAACGTTTTTATTATGGATTTGACAGACGATGTTATTCCTTATCCACCAGGTTTTAATGATTCAGATGATGAATTTCACATTTCCACCGAAAGGAGACTTTTATATACTTGTATGACAAGAGCAAGAACAGGTCTTTATCTATTAGGTGACAAGGATAACCCATCTAGATACATAGCCGAGATTGATGATGACTTATTGAATAATGTAACAGAATCTTCCACAGATGATGATTTTGAAGATGATGACCTACCCTTTTAATTATGGATTTGAAGAAAGATTACATAGAATTTCAAAGCGAAATATCAAGGCGTGGAATTGAGTATTTAATACACTTTACGCCTACCATTAACCTTTACAGCATTTTAGAGCAGGGAAAGCTAATGTCAAGAAGAGTCCTTGAACATTTAGATATTGAGCAATTCGATATATTGGACTATGTCCAGTTCACTGATAATGTCAGATATGATGATAAAAGTTATATAAATTTATCTATTTCAGGTCCAAACACTTTTCTGTTTTCAAAATTCCAAGAGAGAACTAAAGATGACATAACCATAAATTGGTGTGTCTTGAAAATTGACCCAAAACACATCTATGAAAAGGAGACAAAATTTGCAGTAACTAATGCCGCATCAAATGCTGCAAAGTCAATAGGAGTAACGGGCGATTTTGAAAAATTTAAAATGCTTTTTGCGAATAACATAAACATTCCTTTTGGTGTTCGTGGAAGGATAAATTCAAAGTTTCCAACAAATGTTCAAGCTGAAGTGCTAGTAAAAGATGAAATACCTGTTGAAAGTATTATAGAAGTGTGTTTTGAATCTCAGGAAAGTTTGGCATCTGCAAAAGCTGCATTATCAGAATTTAATACTACTAATTTCGTTGTTGATAAAGAAATTTTTTCGCCTAATAGAGCAATATGAAACCAGAAACTAAATATAAAGGGGCGATTAAGCTCGCTGCAATTGGTGATGCCCTTGGTTGGATAACAGAGTTTGAGAAAAGCTCTGATTCCTTGAAGTTAAAATATGGAACTGATTATGTTTCCAATTTTTACGATTGGAAAAAAGAAGTTGGTGGAAGATTCAATGGATACATAGATAATTTGGCAAAAGGTTCGTATTCAGACGACACCCAACTTTTACTATCTGTTGCAAGGTCAATTAAGGTTGACGGTACTATTGACCGTGAATATTTTTCTAAAATAGAATTGCCTAATTGGCTTTTGTATGCACGTGGAGCAGGTCGAACTATCAAAAATGCAGCGAGAAAGATTGAACGTAAATCAGCAAAATGGAATAGTAATTTCTTTAATTACAAAGCAGGAAATACAACAATAGATTATAGAGAAAGTGGTGCAAATGGTGCTGCAATGCGTATTCTTCCGATTGCTCTCGCAAACTTTGGTGAAATTGATAAAATCAAAGAAGAAATATTTGCAAACAGTATTGTAACACACGGACACCCAAGAGCGATTATTGGGGCTATGCTTTATGGTTATGCAGTTGATACAATTCTAAAATTCCGTCCTGAGCATTTCACATACGAAGCATTTTTAACAGAACTTGGGAAAAACATTCACCAGAAGCTTTCAATTCCATTTATTCAAAAAGCCAGTTTTAGCAGTTGGGAAAAAGAATGGAATAGTAAAGCCAAAATACCATTCAAAGAGCAATATCAAACGATTCTAGATGAAACCCAACAATATTTGCGTGATGCTTATAAGAGCCTGTCTAATAAAACTAATGACGAAAAGGCACTGAAAAATTTAGGCTGTTACAATTCAGACACAAAAGGTTCGGGTACGTCCACAGTAATAGCAGGTATTTTTCTTTGCTGTAAATACCATAAAGAGCCAATAAAGGGAATAGAACAAGCTGTTAATTCAATTGGTACGGATACTGATAGCATTGCCGCCTTTGCAGGTGGATTAATTGGCTCATTACACGGTACATCCATTATTCCTGATAGATTTAAATCAATTCAAGATTCAGATTATCTTGAAAACATAGCTGTAAGGTTATTAGAAATTTCAGAGAGCAGAGCAACAGAAATAAAAAGTGAAAACTTTCCAGATTTAAAGTCAATTAATACTATTGAAAAAGACAATTTTGAATTAGGTGAATCTGTATTTTTTATACCTCTTGGCAAAGGAAAGGTAGTTCATATTGACAGACAAGACACATTAACTAAAGGAAAGTATAATTTAATAATTGACGTTGCATTTGACTTGGGGCAAAGTTGTCGATTTGCCCAAATTTTAAGTAAATCAGAAAAAGAGATTTCAAACTCCGAAACGACTGATATTCAACACAAAATAGAAAAAGACATAAATTTTTTGAATGCTCTGAAAATAGATTTTCAAACAAAAGAACGAATTGACAAATTTTTGAATGGATTAAACAAAGAGCAACAAAATGAATTCAGAGAAATCTTAAACCAAATTGGGAAGAATGCCAAACGCTAACAGCCACACACATTGCCAAGCCGCACTAATCAACGCTAAAACCAAAGCTTGGCAAAGAGTGTGTCTGCCCCTTGCTTGGCGTAGAGTTCACCTATCGCTCGGCGTAGTTTTGTGCGCTGGGATTTGTGTGTTTGGTAACTTCGTCGTACTTAAACAGCTTGGTTACTTACCGCCATTAGCCATAGTAGGGATACAAATGCCGCAAAACCGCTGAAATTTGCACCCATATGGCTGAAAAAGCTCACAGAACAATTAAACACCCTTTGATGGTTTGTAAAATATTTTATACATTTGCTTATAGAAATAGAACGACACTTTATTTCGATTATACAAACAAAAATTGAAATATT